>JAEUNN010000644.1 GCA_016791085.1 Rhodocyclaceae bacterium
TGGCGCGGGGCACTCCCGGAACGAGGCTGGCCTTAGCGAACCTGCACGAGCTGCGGCGTAGGCACGTCCTTCGGGCTAAGTTCGACCTGCGAAAACAGGAAGCCCAAAGCCTGAAAGGTACTGCGGTTGCGGTTGCTGCCCTTGAGGTCGGAAATAGTGTAGGAAACGCCCGCGTAATCGAGCGTGGCGGCAGGCGGTGCGGTCATGTCCGGGCTGGCTTTGATGCGCAGTAGCGGCGTGCGCTGGCTGGCCGGTACATTGGCGGTAATGCTGTCTGGCAGGCTGTCGTAGGCGTCTGCATCGTAGGCCAGTGCGTGCAACATGCCGATGAAGGTGCGCGGTGTGATGACCAGGCGTGCGGCGCCTTGTTTGCCGCTGAACGCCCGAATCTGGTATTCCGGTTTTTCTGCCCCGCGCCGCAGAATTTTTTGCACCGTCTGTTCTGCGAGCGGGTATAGAAACGCGCCTCGCTCATCGGTTTGTACGTCCAGCATGCGCCCGCCGATCAGATAATCGAGCATCGCCGCAAGGCGCAGGAAGTCGGCATAGTTTTCAGGGTCTGCCGGATCATAGTAATTCTGCAGCGTGACGCTGTCGCCGCCGGCAAAATTCAAAGTCATGGACGCTGCCGACATGCGCAGCAGCATGCCCGCCGACATGCCCTGGGTGGCCAGTGAATTGACTACCTTGAGGTCGAGCGGGCGCAACAGCAAGCTTCCGAATGCCGGGCCGCTCAGGGGCGCGAAGTTGAATAGCGGGGATTCGGTGGCCGTGCCGGAAAATCCCAGGCCATTTACGCGCGCGAAACTGCCGGCTACGGCGCTGTCGCTTTCGGTGCGCGATGCGCTGGCGTTGAAGCCCTTGGTGAATGAAAACTGTGCGGTAATGGGCCCCAGTTGCAGAAAATACGGCGGGTGGCGATTATGGATGCGGGCCAGATTGAGCAATAGTTGTTGGTTATTGACTTCGGCATGGGCGTTGGCGTAATCGACGTAGGATGAACGCAGCGCCGATGGGCCGGAACAGCCGGCCGCCAGCATGACGGCGCCTGCCAGCGTGGCGATTCGCAGTACCAGCGATTTGCGCCGCAAGTCGCGCTGGCCGCAG
Organism: Rhodocyclaceae bacterium; assembly: GCA_016791085.1. GTDB lineage: Bacteria > Pseudomonadota > Gammaproteobacteria > Burkholderiales > Rhodocyclaceae > JAEUNM01. The sequence goes on from JAEUNN010000644.1 coordinate 1,108, forward strand.
CCTGGGCGGCCTGTGCGGATGGAGTCGGGCGAGGAAGTGGGCATGGATAGGTATTCGCTTTAATGTTTGGTGATGGCGCTGCCGCTCAAGGCGCAATCAAGACGCCCGCGCAATTTGCCTGCTGTGCACCTTTGCAAGGTGGCGATTGACGTGCGCAGCTCGGCGCGCCCGACGCATGGAACTGAACTTGCGACCCGGGCGCACCCCCGCAAGTACACGGCCGGGCCGTAGCCATGCTCAGTTCGCGGCGGCGACAGCGGACGGTGACTCGCCAAGGTTTCCCGCGGCCTCGGCATCCTTGGCAACTTCTTTGCCCTTTTGCACTTCCCGCTTGAACAGCGCGCGCATTTTTGTGGTGTCGAAATTGCTCAAGGTGCCGCCGCCTTCGAAGTGCGAAATGAACACTTGTCCAACGGCATATGTGATGGCGCCGGCGGAAATGCCCACACTTGCCATGCCGCCAATGGTGCCAAGTACCGGCAGTGCCTTGGCAAGGCTGCCCAGGCCAACCACGCCGACCACGGCACCGGCACCCGACAGCAGCGACGTAACCAGGGACTTGCCGAGGTTTTCCTTGAACGGCACCTCGTAGTGTTTGCACAGGCTATGCACGAGCTTGACCTCGAGTGCCATGATGCCGGCGAGGTCGGCCAGCGGTACGGGAATCAGCGCGAAGCCGGTCGAGCCGATCACGTAGCTTTTGACGATATTTTCTGCCGCCAGTCTGCGCTCTGCAGCCGGCTTTTCAGCCGCCGCAGGGGTGGCTTCGGTGACGCTCTGTTCGATGGCTTGCGCGGTTTCGTTCGACATGGGTAATTCCTCAAATTGACGGTTCTACGATTCTGGCCGCGCTTCCAGGGCGGTCAGGCTGGCGTGCCGGTTCGGGTGTCAATCGGCATCGGATGCTTAAAATTCGTCGCCTCCTTTCATGCGTACGGACGCTTGCGCCAACGTGGGCGTCGTGCCGGGCTGGGTTCATGATGCTTGTACTGCCGCGACTGCCGGTACGCTGGGGGCGGCTTGATTTTCGGGGGACGGTCTGCGAAATGCCAGCGAGCAGGTGAGGCCGCCGGCAAGTCCGAATAGCGTCACGGCCAGGGCGCCATCGAACTGCGCGCGCAGGCTGTCCATGTCGGGCGGAGCGAATACGCCGTCGCTGCCGAACAGTCCGACCGCCAGCGTGCCCAACAGTCCGCATAGGCCGTGCACGGCGAACAGTGACGCGGGTAGTTTGCTGCGTTTGTGCAGGTGAATTTCCAGCACCGGCGTGGCGAGCGCGACCAGCATGCCGGCTGCGGCGCCGGTCGCGACGGCTTCGGCCAGGCTGTAGCAGTCGGCGCCGCCAAGGATCGCGACCAGCCCGCCAAGCGCGGCGACGGCGATCTGTGTCGTACCGTAGCCGCCCAGGCCGCGCAACAGGCGTATGCGCAATATGACGAGGGCCGCCAGCGCGGCGGCGGCGCTGCCGCCAGCGCACGCGAATACGATGCGCGACAGCGGGGTGCTGTTATCCGGCAGGCCGACGCCAGGCAGGCCGAAACTGCCGGCGGCGATCAGCAGGGCTGCCATGGCCGTCAGGTGAATGGCGCCGCCTGCGTTGGCCGGTCTGCCGGCCGTAAGTTCCGCGCCGGTGCGCTTGCCCCACAGGCAGCCCAGGGCAAAGCAGGCGGCCAGGGCATTGACCACGCTGGAACCGGCAAAATCGCGGAAACCATCCGCCTCCAGCCACCCGGCACTGCCAGGCACGAGGCGTGCGCCCCAGGCCCAGTGCGCAAACAGCGGATAGACCAGCAGGGCGAATACCAGCACCGCAACGAAACTGCCGGCGCTGGCGACCGTCGCCGGCATTGCCCGCAGCACGATGCTGCAAGCCGTCAGTCCGAGCGCAAGTTGTACGACCATTACCGCGCCGGGGTCGCCGGCGCTGCGCAAGGCCTCGCGACCCAGATAGGCGAGCGGGTTGCCGTACAGCGATGTGCCGCCCGGGCCGAAAATCAGACCGAAGCCCAGCAGCAGGAATAGGGCGGCGAACAGCAGCATGAGCAGCAGGTTGCGGCGTACCAGCAAGTCTCGCACGGCAGCCGGCGCGCGTGCCAGTGGCAGCAACAAGTGGCCCAGCGGCAGCATGAGCAGCAGCACGCCGAATAACAGGATGGCGCGGCCGGTTTCCTGTACGGAACTGCTGCCGGGCGCCAGGTAGTCGGACGTCGCACCCTGAGCGCCGCTGCCACCGGCGCGGCGGGCGGCGGACTGCTTGTTGCCATCCATCAGGGCCAGCACCCGGGTCAATTTGTCGGCGCTGTCCTGTGCCTTGGTTTGTGCCTCGAACAGCTTCACGTTATTGTCTTCCAGCTGTGCCTTGAGCTGGATGATTGCCTCATTGCTCGACTTCAGCGTGGCTTCGAGCTCGGCCACCTTTGCGGCAAGTTCCTCCTGGGTATTGCCCTGGGATTCCAGGTCTGCCTGCAGTTTCGACAGTTCCACACCATCGCCGCGCGTTTTCTGCGGGCGTGCATGGGACGCCGTGGCGACCAGCACGACCGCCATGCAGAGAAAAATCGCATTGAGGAACGGCTTCAGGTTGCGCATGATGTGCCGTACCGGGCCCGCTCGGCCGAAGAGATTTGGACGTTCACGTGCTGTATGCAATTGCAACATCACCTGCGGCCGCGCTTGTCGAGCGGCGGCGGATCCTCGTCCGGATCGTAGGTATCGCCCGCCAGCACGAACAGCAGGCCCAGGAACGGGCTGAACAGCATGGATGCCCACAAATATCCCCAGAAGCCCCACTTGCGCTTGCGCCCGAAAGTGGCAATCAACAAGGATGCAATGAAGTATAAGACTGCCAGCGCGACCGGGTTCATTTTTCGTTTCCTCGATGCGATTTCAGTTCAGATGCGCATCCGGCGCCAGCTTGAGCAGCGCACTGCGATGCAGCACTCCCAGCTCATCCAGCAGGGGCAGATTTACCTTGACCAAGGGCATGTTTTCCATGCGTTCGGCTAGCTCGAATACTTTCATGTTGCGCAGTACGTCGGCATAGAGGTTGGCGCCCGATCCGCTGCGCAGGTCAAGGTTCATGCGGTCTATCGCAAGCGCCAGCCCGGGCGGCAACTGTGTGCTTGGTCCGAGCATGAAGGCGCCAACCTTGTAGCGCGCCAGCGTGACATGCAACTGGCCGAGAAATTCCGGCTCCACGCCGGCGAAGCTGGAAGTAAGTACGGCATCGCTTTTCAGGGCCAGGCGGCCGTAACAATCGAGCAGGGCGTTCTTGATGGCCGCGGTTTGCTGCCCGTCGGCCGCAACGAAGCAGGCGTCCACGCTGAAATTTTTCACGCCTCCGAGCGCGCGTGCGCGCGCCACGCGTTGGCGCGACGGCTCATCGCCCGGCAGCACCAGTCCCAGCCGCTTGAAGCGCAATAGTTCCTGGGCCAGGTCGAGCTGCAGGTTGTCCAGGTCTTGCGGCGCCAGCTTGCGCCCGAAGGCGCGCGAAAAATCGGTGACCTGGCGCTGGTCGGCGACGCCTGCCGCGCGCAGCGCATCGAGCAGGAACGGTAGCTGGATACCGTCCAGAGCGTGCCAATTGCCGTCCTTGAGCACCTGGAAAAAGAACTTCTTGCCGTTCAGGTCGCCGGCTGCATTGAAGGCGTGCACACCGGTCACGCCCGTCCAGTAGGGCAGGAAGTGCAAAGTCGAAGCGACCGCGGAAGTTTGTGTCGTGCGTGCAACGCGTATTGCCTGCGCCAGCAGTCGCATCGAGTCATAACCCTGCGCGGCATTGATATCCGGGTCGCGCCCGTAGGCCTGTTTGTAGGCATCGGCGAAATTGCGCTCGCTGCTATCGGTACCGCGCGGGCGATAAACGACCGGCACGATGGTACCGTCGCCGGCCGCGCCGGCCGCCCGCGCGTAGGCGCGCGCAATCAGCGAATCGCTGCCGAGTATGGGTACACCGACGCCCATTTCGCGCAGCTGCCGCGCCATGCGCGCGCCGGCTTCCGTGGGCGCGCACAAAAAGACTGCATCGAATTTCTGGCTGGCGAAGCGATTCACGATAGCGCGATAATCGTCTTCGCTCGCCGAGAAGGACGTGCGGCTGGCAAATTTGATCCCGCGGGCGATCGCTTCGTCGTCGAACAGGTAGGCCAGTTCGCGACTATAGTCGTCGCGCGTGTACAGCAGCACCATGCGCCGGTAGCCGAGCGTGTCCGCGGTGCTGGCCAACTGCGCCGCCATTGTCGGGTTGTTCGGGACCATGCGGAACACATAGTCGAAGTTGTGCCCGGTAAGGCGCTTTTGGGTCGCGAAGGGGGGCAGGAATACGAGGTGTGCCGCCTCGTAAATGACTGAGGCCGGCGTCGCGGCGGACGAGGTGCGATGGCCCAGTACCGCGACCAGGCGTGGATTGCGCGCGAGTTGCAGGATTGCCGGTCGCTCCCGGTCGAAGCCGCCGCCCCCGGATTCCACGATCAGGCGCAAGTTGCGACCGAGCAGCTTTTCGGGCGACTGATTGATTTGCGCCATGGCCAGGCGTATGCCCTGCAGGTAGCCGGGCTGCTCGGCGTCTTCCCAGGCGGCGACATAAATGTCGTCCTCGGCGCGCTGCGCGATTTCGTTGCGCTGGCGTACCATTTTCGCGTAATTTTCGCCGCAGCCGAACAGGCTGAAAAGCAGTGCGAGGGTGAGTAGCAGGCGCAGCATGCGGGGCTCAGTTATTACCCAGGATGATGGGCAACCCATCCTTGCCGGCGCCGATTACGACGACCTTGGAATTATTCGACTTGGCAAGTTCCCGGGTGGCCGAAATTCCCTCGAATTTCAGCATGTTTTCGCTCAGGCTCTTGTCGATGATGCGGTTGTGCTCACTGATGCCCTGTGCTTCGACGCGCAGTCGTTCCGCTTCTTTGGCCGCCGTCTGCATGCGGAATTCGTAGGCTTTGAGCGTTTCTTCTTCGGTCAGCTTTTCTTCGATCGCGGTTTTCACGCGCTCCGGCAGCGTGATGCTGCGTATGATGATGTCTTCGACCTGGACGTAATTGCGGCCCACTTCGTCGAGCGCCAGCAGGATGGCGTTGGTGAGCAGACCTTCCTTGTTGGTGTATATGTCTTCGGCCGAATAAAGACCCAATTGCTTGCGCATGACCGATTCGATCTGCGGCACGATCACGCGCTCGGCGTAATCCGGGCCGATGCGCTGGTGCAGCAATCCGAGCAGATCGAGTTCCGGCTGGTAGCGTATGGCCAGCGACAATTTGATGCTCAAGCCCTTGTTGGTGAGTACCTCGAATTCCTGCAGCGCCACCTGTTTGCGCACTTCGTAAATGTGCATGGTGTTGAGCGGATTGATGAAGTGCACGCCCTCGGCATACACATAGTCGATTTCCGTACCGCCGAAAGCGCGGAACAACACGCCGGCCTGACCCGGTTGGACCAGGATCACGATGCGGTTCCACAGGAACAGCAGCAACAGCAGCATGAGCAGCAAGCCGACAAAAAGAAAGGGGGAGCGCCGGCGCAACCAGCGGCGTATGCGGCGCACGCGCTCGCGCG
>JAEUNN010000187.1 GCA_016791085.1 Rhodocyclaceae bacterium
GCCCGCATCAGTCGACGCCATACGGCAGGGCCTGCAGTTGCAGCGGCGGACCGTCCGCGCCAGCCAGGCGGAAGCTGGCGCCGGCCGTTTGCAGCACGGCGAGCAGATCGGCGCCACCGGCGGGGCCGGGCGCGGCATCCACGACCATGCCGCTGGCCTGATCCGGAGCGTCCGGCGAATAGATCGGTGTGCCGGGCAGGGGCAATGGATATTCCGCAGCGACGTGTGCGCGGTACATGCGCCGCTTTACCTTGCCCAGATATTGCGTGCGCGCGACGATTTCCTGGCCCGGATAGCAGCCCTTTTGAAAACTCACGCCGCCCACCAGTTCGAGGTTAAGCATTTGCGGAACGAATTGTTCCTGCGTGGTGCCGGCGACACTGCCCAGACCGTCGCGCACATCCAGCCAGCGCCATGCCAGACTGCCGCAGGGACGCGCCGTGCGGGCCAGGATTTCCCACAAGGCCGGAAGTTGCGCCGCAGCCACCGTCAGGATGGCGCGTGTCGCGGACAGGCGCAGCACGGTTGCCGCCGCGCCGCGCGCGGTCTGCATGTCGGACGCCGGCAGTGCCAGTCCGGCGCCGGCCAGCAGGCCCTGGATGCCAGGGCCGGACACACCGACCGCCGCGATTTCGTCCGACAGGTCGGCCAGCTTCACCTTGCTGCGCAATACGTACATGCCGAGCTTGCGTTGCAGGCCGGGCAGCAGTTCGCGCGGCGCCAGCAGAAAATAGTCGGCGGCGTCCGGCCCGTCGCGCCAGATCAGGAACGTGGACAGCAAACGGCCCTTGGCGGTGCAAAATCCGGCCCGCCGCAGGCCCTCGGGCTTAAGGCCATTGACGTCGTTGGTGAGCAGGTTGTGCAGATAGCCCGCGGCATCCGGCCCTTGCGCGCGCAGACAACCCAGGTGGCCGAGTGCCACCACGACGTCGCCGGCCGCGGCGGCGCCGATTTCCTGTTGCGCGTTGCCCAGGTGAGGCAGCGCGTCGCCACTGTCCGGACTTTGCTGCAGGAATTGCCAGAGTGCCATGATATGAAGGGAAAGTGTCTGCGCAAGCCGTTATTATAGCGGCCTCGATCCACAGGACCCACTTCGCCTCCTTTTGTCCCACACCATGCGCCTGACTCGCGTACTTGTCTGGCTGATCCTGCTGGCGGCCGTAGCGGCCGCCGTGTCGGCGTGGTGGGCGCAACGGCCGCTGCAATTTGCGGCCGAAAACATCGAATTTCACATCAAACCGGGCAGTTCGCTGCGCACCATCGCGAGCCAGCTCGCGGAGGCCGGTGTGCCCATCGATGCCTGGAAATTCACCCTGCTCGGTCGCATGAGCGGACGCGCCCAATCGCTCAAGGCGGGCAGTTACGAACTCGATAGCGGCAGCAGCCCCTGGCATTTGCTGGAAAAGTTCACGCGTGGCGATGTCACGCAAGGCAGCATCGTGCTGGTCGAGGGCTGGACCTTCCGTCAGTTCCGCGCGGCGCTCGACGAAAACACCGATCTCGTGCACGAAACCCGCGCGCTCGGCGAGGCCGAGGTGATGGCCAAACTGGGTTTGCCCGCAGCGTCCGGCGAGGGGCTGTTTTTCCCCGATACCTATTTTTTCGACAAGAAAAGCAGCGACCTGCAGGTATTGCGGCGTGCTTACGTGGCCATGCAGCGCCAGCTCGAACAATTGTGGCCGGAGCGCGATCCGGCCAACCTGCTGCGCAACACCTATGAGGCGCTGGTATTGGCTTCCATTGTGGAAAAGGAAACCGGCGTGGCGGCCGATCGCGGCAACGTGGCTTCGGTGTTCGCTAATCGCCTGCGCGCGAACATGCCGCTGCAAAGCGATCCGACCGTCATTTATGGTCTGGGCGAACGTTTCGACGGCAATCTCAGAAAGCGCGATCTGCTCGCCGACACGCCGTATAACACCTACACACGGGCCGGCCTGCCCCCCACCCCCATCGCCATGCCGGGAGTCGCCTCGCTGCGCGCAGCGCTGCGCCCGGCCAGCACCAGCTACCTGTATTTCGTGGCACGCGGCGACGGCAGCAGCGAATTTTCGCGTACCCTGGACGAACATAACCGCGCCGTACAGCGCTATCAGAAACGGCGCGGAGGCGCATCATGAAGCAAGGCCGCCTGATTACTTTCGAAGGCGTGGACGGCGCCGGCAAAAGCACGCAGCTCGAACGCGCGGTGGCCTGGCTACGCGCGCGCGGCGTCGATACGCTGGCGACGCGCGAACCGGGCGGCACCCCGCTCGGCGAAGCGCTGCGCGAACTGCTGCTGCACCAGCCGATGCGGCTGGAAACGGAAACTTTGCTCATGTTTGCGGCGCGCGCCGAACATATCGCCGAATTGATAAAGCCTGCGCTCGCCGCGGGGCGCTGGGTGGTGTGCGACCGCTTCACCGATGCCAGCTTCGCTTATCAGGGGGGCGGGCGCGGGCTTGCCGCCGCACGCATCGCCGACCTGGAGCGCTGGGTGCATGCCGACCTGCAGCCCGATCTGACCCTCATATTCGACCTTGCCCCGGAAATTGCCGCGCAACGTCGTGGCGCGGCGCGCGCGACGGCGGATCGCTTCGAGCGCGAACAACGCGAGTTTTTCGACCGCGTGCGCGCGGCCTACCACCAGCGCGCGCACGCCTACCCGCAGCGCGTGCGGCTCATAGACGCGAGCGGCACGCCGGATGCCACCTGGCGCCAGGTCGAGGCGCAACTGGACGCGCAATTCGCATGAGCATATTTCCCTGGCAGGAAGCGCGCTGGCGCGAAATCGCCTGCCGCTTCGAGCGCCTGCCGCACGCCATGCTGCTGTCCGGCGCGCCCGGCAGCGGAATATTGGAATTCGCGCGCACCCTGGCGCAGCGCCTGCTCTGCGAAAACGCCCGCGGAACCGATCAACCCTGCGAAAAATGCCCGGCCTGCACCTGGTTCAATGGCCACGGCCACCCGGATTTCCTGCTGCTGCGCCCAGCCAGCGAAATGGAAGCCCAGGACGACGAGGACGCCGGGGAGTCCGAAGGTGGTGCCGACAAAACCGAGCGCAAGGCACCGTCGCGCCAGATACTGATAGACCAGGTACGCACGACCTCGGAATTCATGGCCGTCGGCGCGCACCAGGGCGGCCGCCGCGTGGTGCTCATAGAACCGGCCGAGGCGATGAACGTGCAGGCCGCCAACGCGCTGCTCAAAATGCTCGAAGAACCGCCGCCGCACGGCGTGTTCCTGCTGGTTTCCTATGCCGCGCGGCGCCTGTTGCCCACGCTGCGCAGCCGTTGCCGCTGGATCGCCATGGCCAAGCCCGAGCCTGCGGCGGCCGTTCCCTGGCTGGAAGCGCAAGGTGTGCGCGAGGCCGGGCTGGCGCTGGCCGCGGCGGGCGGCGCGCCGCTGCGCGCCATGGAATTTGCGCGCGGCGGTCTGGGCGAGCGGCGGCGCGACTTTGCGCGTGGCCTGGCGCGGCTTGCGCTGGGCGGTGACGTGCTGGAACTGGCTGCGCAATGGCAATTGTGGGTGGCCGATAGAAAAGACCCTCAAGCCGTACGGGTGGATCTGCCGTTGATCGTAAGCTGGATGCAGGAATGGGCGGCCGATGTCGGTGCCGCCCGGTTGGGCGCGGAAGTGCGCTTTTTCCCCGAGCAGGCGGCGGATTTGCATCGCATCGCCCAGTCCGGCGGCGGCGCCCAGATCGGCGCTTGGTACAATGAACTTTGCAAGATGCGCGGCGTGGCCGGCCATACACTTAATGCGCGCCTCTTCATCGAAGACATGCTGCTGCGCTATCAGCGCAGCGTGGCGCGGGCCGCGCCGCCCCCGGGAAGGAAATCCGCATGAGCGAACCGACAAAAAATGCAGCCGCCGCGCGGCCCAGCGTGATGTCGCTGTCCATCACCTCGAAATCCGCGCTGTACGCGTCCTACATGCCGTTCTTGAAACAGGGCGGGATTTTTTTGCCGACCACGCGTATCTACCACCTTGGCGACGAGGTGTTCCTGCTGCTGCAACTCATGGAAGACCCGACCCGCCTGCCGGTGGCCGGCACCGTAGTCTGGGTGACGCCGGCCGGTGCGCAGGGCGGCAAGCAACAGGGCATAGGCGTGCAGTTCAAAAACGACGAAAGCGGTCAGGCCGTGCGCACGCGCATAGAAACCATCATCGGACCTTATCTTAATTCTCCCCGCCCCACTCACACGGTTTGACCGGATGTACGTAGATTCTCATTGTCACCTCGATTTTCCGGGACTGGCCGAACGCGAAACCGAAATCCTGCAGGCCATGGCTGCGGCGCGCGTCACGCACGCGCTGTGCGTGTCGGTCACGCTGGAAGATTTTCCGCGCGTGGCGGCCTGCGCGGCGCGCCATCCCAACCTGTTTGCGTCGCTCGGGGTGCACCCGGATTACACCGGCGTCGCCGAGCCCGACCTGGCCCAACTTATCGAACTTGCGCGCACGCCGCGCGTGGTCGCCATAGGCGAAACCGGGCTCGACTATTATCGCGGCGAGGAAAATGCCGTCCAGCAGCGTGAGCGTTTTCGCACCCATATCCGTGCCGCGCGCGCGCTGTCCTTGCCGCTCATCATCCATACCCGCGCGGCGTCCGAGCACACGCTTGCCATCATGCGCGAAGAGGGCGCGGCCCAGGCGCGCGGCGTCATGCACTGTTTCACCGAAAGCGTGGAGGTTGCGCGCGCGGCGCTCGAACTGGATTTCTACATATCGCTATCCGGCATCGTCAGTTTTCGCAATGCCGAAGCCATACGCGACGTGGCGCGCTTCGTGCCGCTCGACCGCCTGCTCATAGAAACCGACGCGCCCTATCTGGCACCGGTACCGCATCGCGGCAAAACCAATCAACCGGCATTTGTCGCGCATGTGGCGGAGCATGTGGCACGTGCGCGCGGCGCCGACGTCGAGCAAATCGCTGCCGCGACCACGGCCAATTTTTTTGAACTGTTTCGTGCCGCCGCAGTGCTGGCGGACCTGGAGCGTGCGGCATGAAGCGGCGCCTGTTTGTGTGTGCTTTTGCGATCGCGCTGTGCGGACTGTCCGGCGCACGCGCGGGCAGCCTCGAAGACGCCTTGCAGGCAGTCGCCAACGACAAGGTCGAAACACTGAACGCCCTGCTCGAGCGCGGCCTCGATCCCGACAGCGCCGACCGCGACGGCATGAGTTTGCTCATGACCGCCTCGCGCAACGGCAACCTGGCTTCGGTGCGTGCGCTCATCGCGCGCCGGGCGCGGCTCAATACCCGCAATCGCTCCGGCGACACGGCGGTCATGCTGGCGGCCCTGCAGGGCCATACCGAGGTCGTGCGCGCGCTCGCGGAGGCCGGTGCGCGGCTCGACCACGAAGGCTGGACCGCGCTGCATTATTCGACCTTCAGCGCTCAGGCGGAAATCGCGAAAATACTGCTGGATCGCGGCGCATCGCCGGATAACGTGGCACCCAACGGCATGACCGCGCTCATGCTCGCGGCGCGCAACGGGCAGACCGACATTGCGCGCCTGCTGCTGGCACGTGGCGCGGATATCCACCACGCCAACGCCGAAGGCCTGACCGCGGCCGACATTGCCCGGCGTGCCGGGCATACCGAAATTGCCGACATGATCGCCAGGAGCGCCCGCAACTGAGGCGCCCGGGCGTGTTCGTTGCGAGCGCGGCGCGCCGTGCCCGCACGGGCGAACTTGTTTAGTCGCGGTAGGCTTCGATAGGCGAAAATATTTTCACGTCGTCGCCTATGCCGGGCAGGAACTTGGTCATGCCGAATTCCGATCGCTTGATATGCGCGGATATTTCGGCACCGCACTGCGGCTTCTTGTTCATCGGATTGGGGCCGCACTTGAAATTGCTGACCACCAGTTTCACCGGTTTGGTCACGCCCAGCATGGTAAGTTCGCCTTCGGCGCCCACCACCTTGTCGCCGTCAAACAAGAGCTTGTCCGATTTGTAGCTCAAAGTGGGAAATTTTTCGACGTTGAAAAATTCGTCCGACTGGATGTGACGGGTCCACTTCTCGAAGCCCATGCTGAGCGACGCCGCCTGTATGGTCAATTCCACGCTGCCTTTCTTTTCCGCGCTATCCAGGCTGATTTTGCCGGCCGACTTTTCGAACCGTCCGCGCTGGATGGAATAGCCGAAGTGGCTGATTTCAAAGCCCGGCCAGGTATGGTTGGGGTCCACCGTATAGGTTTCGGGCGCGGCCAGGGCAGAACTTGCGGCAGCGCTCACCAGTATGGCCAGCAGGGGGCTTTTCATTGTGTCGACTCCTCGATGGGCAGGTTGCAGGTGTGCCGGATACGTCGAACATTCCGGCGCAAAGCGCAATAGAGCGCAAGATCGAAGTCAGGTTCCCGTGCCGGCAATTCAAGTCAGGTGTTTCTGCAGGGCGCGCCTGCGGCCGCGCTTTCCGGCCCGGCGCCCGAAGGGCAAGCCGCGTGTGTGCGCCGCGTCTGGTGCCGTGCGCGTGGAGCCTGCGGGCGCCGGGCGGCGCGGGCACCGGACGTAAGTCAGTAAAGCAGCCGCCCGGCCGGCCAATGCGGCTTACAGGTAGCGCAGCACTTCATCGGCGTGGGCGCCGACATTCGGTGCGGTAATGATGTGCGCGATATTGCCCTGCTCGTCGATTATGAAGGTGATGCGCCGGCTCATGCCCAAAAGGTGTTGCAGCGGGCCGAACATGCCGCCCACCGTGCCGTAGGCGCGTGCCACGCGCTGGTCGGGGTCCGCCAGCAGCGGAAAGTTAAGTTTGAATTTCTGCGTGAAACGCCGGTGCGAAGCTTCGTCCTGCGAGGATACGCCCAGCACCGTGGCGCCCTGGGCGGCGATGCGCTCATAGCCGTCGCGCAGGCTGCAGGCCTGGCGCGTACAGCCGGGCGTGTCGTCCATGGGGTAAAAATACAGCACGAGTTTTTTGCCGTGGTAATCCGCGAGACGCACGGTATTGCCGTTGGTGATGACGCCCGCGAAATCGGGTGCCGGGTCGCCGGGTTTCAGATGCATCCTTGGGCCCTTTCCGTGTAATTGCGATATGCGCAGCCGGCCGGGCGGCCCGCGCCGCCGGGCCGCAATGATACCTGCGCCGTGGCACTATGTTCGGCCCGCGCGCCGTGGCGCTGCAGGCCGGGCGCCTGCGGGTCAGGGCTGGATCACGCCGTGGCGCAGCGCGATCAGTGTGAGTTCCGCCTGATTGCCGGCCTTCAGTTTCTGCTTGACGTTATACAGGTGGGTTCCCACCGTGCGCGGGCTGAGGTGCAGCAGTTCGGCGATCTGGTTCACCGTGAGCCCGCGCGCCAG
>JAEUNN010000189.1 GCA_016791085.1 Rhodocyclaceae bacterium
GCGTTTTGCCGCGTCAAGGACCAGATCGTCAAACTGGCGCGCGTGGACGCGCCCGTGCTCATTACCGGCGAAAGCGGCACCGGCAAGGAACTGGCCGCGCGCGCCATCCATTACTTCAGCCAGCGCGGTGACCATCCGTTCGCGCCGGTCAATTGCGCGGCGCTCGCCGAAAGCCTGCTGGAGAGCGAACTATTCGGCCACGAGCGCGGCGCCTTCACGGACGCGCGCAATGGCACCGCCGGCCTGGTCGGCGAAGCCGCCGGCGGCACGCTGTTCCTGGATGAAGTCGATACGCTGAGCGCCAAGGCGCAGGCCGCGCTGCTGCGATTTTTGCAGGACCGCACCTATCGCCGCGTCGGCGGCGGCGGCCTGCGCCGCGTGGATTTGCGCGTGGTGGTGGCCTGCAACGGCGACCTCGAAGCCATGGCCAACGCCAAACTGTTCCGGCGCGACCTGTTGTACCGCCTGAACGTGCTTAACCTGCACATGCCGCCGCTGCGCGAGCGCGGCGAGGACGGCGTGGAACTGGCCGAGGTATTTCTGGAACGTCTGGCCAAACAATATTGCGTGCCCAAAAAGCGCCTGTCGCCGGCCGGGCTGCATTTCATCCGCGGTCACGACTGGCCCGGCAACGTGCGCGAAATGGAAAACCTGATTCATCGCGAGTTCCTCATGAACGACGCCGACGAACTGGATTTTTCCGCCAGCCTGCCGGCCCTGTCGCCCAACGCCAGGAAGAGCGATGGCGCACCGTCCGATTTCCGCAGCGCCAAGGTGCGCGCCATCGCGGAATTCGAACAGTGCTATGTCAGCGAAGTCATGAACCGCGCCAATGGCAATCTGACGGCCGCGGCAAGGCTGGCGCGCACCGATCGTTCCGCCTTCGGCAAGCTTGCGCGCAAGTACGGCTATGCGGGCAAGGCCCAGGACGCCGAGAACTGATTTTTCCGCGCCGGGCAGGGGACAGCCGCGTAATGCCGGGGGCGCAGCGTAATGCCTGCGCGTGGCACTTACGCAATTCCTCCAACCGGCGTGCAGCGTTGCATGGGCGGCTGCGAACGGACCATCCTCGGTTCGCGCTGTGCGGGTCGCAGGGCGTTCGCAAACCGCCGAAGGTTGCGTATCCAGAGCCGGGAAGGGTTACGGCCAGGGCAACATGGCGCGTCCGGCGCTTGGGTTGCGGGTCCAGTCCCAATGCCGTTAAGTCAGGGCGAATCGACGCGCGCGCTTTTCCGTGGGAGAGCGGGCGCCTCACCCGCACTCCCAGGTGGCCGCGCAGCGACACAGTCGTTCTTTTTTTCAATGCGGATTTCGGATCAGCGGCGTTTTGCGTGCGCCTGATTTAACGGCATTGGGTTCAATCCACGCCTCCCGGCAAATCCGTTCGTGATGAGCCTGTCGAACCATGAACGGACCTGCCGCGGCTTGGCCGTGGATAAAGCGCCCGCCGTGCCCGGCGTAAGCGGACTAGCCTGCGGGCATAATACCGACCGGGAAAGTTAGAACCAGCCATGGCCTGTACCATCGATCATTTGCGCGTCGAACATCACGTGACCGTGCTGCGCGACTTTACGGACCTGGCGGGCACGACCCTGCCCGCCGGCGCGGCAGGCGTGGTGCGCGGCTTGGGCGCGGATTTCGCGCAGATGCAAGTGTGGATAGAACTCGAACAGGGCGACACCCGCCACATGCTGCGCTTCGCGCTGCGCGCGCCGGACGGCCCGCGCATCGGACACATGCGGGAGTATTTCGAAATGGGCGCGCCGGCCGATTTGCCGCAGCGCCCCGAGCCGGCACCTGCCGCCGCGCCGGGGGCGGTGCCGCGCGGCCCGCAGGACGCACCGCCGCGCCACGCCGCCAAACCGGCGCCTGACCAAATACACCTGGGCGAATCGCGCGTGGCCTGCGATTGCGACAGGGCTTTCCATCGCGACCTGCTGCCGGCGGGTGGTGGATTATCGGTCGCGGCCTGCCTAGTCTGCGGCACACTTACCGTTTCGCGCAGCTATGGCGACGACGGCCGCCACACCGGGAATGCCTGGCAGGAATACAGCGCCATTGCGTTACCGGACCCGGTGCATCGCTGGCTGTGCGGCTGGCCGCGCGTGCGCATGGACTATGGCTCCGGCGTGCGTTGGCCCATGAGCGCGTATTACGTGCGCTATCCCACCGTTTTTTATCCGGCCGACGCGCGCTGCGCAAACCTCGCGCAACTGGCCGACCTGGAGCACAGCCTGGTTCGCCGGCAGGCCACACTTTCGCGCGTCGCCTGCCTGCGCCTGACCTGCCGCGTCAAGCATGCGCCGCCCGCGGGCGTGCCGGACGAATTATATGGCTATGTGTCGATCTGGGAGGCCCTGCAACTGGGGCCGCACAGCGACCTGGCGAAAGTGCTGACGCTCGCCCATCCGGGCACCCTGGCCGCTGAATTGGCTGCCGAGCAAGTGCGCGAGCGTCCCGGTGCATTCGACATCATCGCCGACCTGCTGCGCAGCAACGATTCCGCACGGCGCGCCCAGGGCTACGCGATTGCGCGCGACATGCGCCCGGCCGATGCGCGCCTGGTGCCGCTCATCGTCGAACAGTTGCTTGGGCTGTCGTTCGAGCCGTTGCGCGACGTGCCGCAGGCCATCGTGAGCCGCGGCCGTTGCGAACTGCTGTTGCTGTTGATCGCCGAACTTGCACTCGACACGCCCGAATTGCGCGCCACCTTGAGCACCTTGATGCGCAAGTTTGCCCGCCACGACCCGTTTCTTCTGGACTGCACGCGCATCGTGCTGGCCGAACTGAACGCGGCGCCCCGCGCCGGGCGATAGTCCGCGTAAGTTCTTAGCGCGCGCCGCATGTCCATGCTGCTGGACGCCCTGAGCATAATCGCCATGATCGCGACGGCCTGCGCCACGTTGACCGCGATCGTGTTCTGCCTGGG
>JAEUNN010000219.1 GCA_016791085.1 Rhodocyclaceae bacterium
GCGAACGCCAGCGGCTACACGCTGAGCGAAACCCAGCCCGCGGCCTATCTGGACGGTAAAGAAACCGCCGGCACGGCCGGCGGCACGGTCAATAACGCCGCCTTCGGCACCAGCGCCGCAACCAACCGCATAGCCGCGATCGCGTTCAACGCCACGGCTTCGGCCACCAGCTATCTGTTCGGCGAACTGCAACCTGCGACGCTTGCCGGCTCGGTCTATGTCGATGCCAATGCAAACGCCGCGCGCGACTCCGGCGAAGGCCTGGCCGGCGTCTCGTTGCGCCTCACCGGCACCGA
This sequence comes from Rhodocyclaceae bacterium, assembly GCA_016791085.1. Taxonomy (GTDB): domain Bacteria; phylum Pseudomonadota; class Gammaproteobacteria; order Burkholderiales; family Rhodocyclaceae; genus JAEUNM01. Next base: position 297 of record JAEUNN010000219.1, read on the forward strand.
CGACGCCGGCAACGCCGTCGATACCACGACCACCACAGCCGCCGACGGCAGTTACAGCTTTACCGGCCTGCGTCCCGGCAGCTATGCCGTGACCGAAACCCAGCCGGCCGGCTATGGCAATGGCGCCACGATTGCCGGCAGCGCCGGCGGCACGGCCGCCACCAACACCGTCACGGCCATCACGCTGGCACAAGGTAGCGCCGCCACCGGCTACGACTTCCGCGAAACCACCGCCAGCATCGCGGGATTCGCCTATGTCGATACCAACGACAACGGCACTAAAGATGCCGGCGAATCCGGCCTCGCCGGCATCACGATCACGCTGACCGGCACCGACGCAGCCGGCAATGCAGTCAGCCGCAACACCACCCCGGCCGCCGACGGCAGCTATGGCTACACGGCCCTGCTGGCCCCGAACGGGGCCGGCTACACGCTGACCGAAACCCAGCCGGCCGGATATCACGACGGCCGCGACAGCGCCGGCAGCGCAGGCGGCACGGCCGACAACAGCGCTTTCGACGCGACCGCCGCGCATAACCTAATCGCCGGCATCAACCTCGCGGCCGGCAGCGCCGCGACCGGCTACCTGTTCGGCGAGCGCATCCAGACCGGCAGCCTGTCCGGTTTCGTCTATGAGGACCGCAACAATAACGGCACCAAAGATGCCGGCGAGCCCGGTATCGCCGGCGTGGCGCTGGCGCTCACTGGTAGCGACAGCGGCGGCAATGCCGTCGATGCCGCGGCCACGACGGCCGCCGACGGCAGTTTCAGTTTCACGAATCTAACCAGCGCGAACGCCGGCGGCTACACGCTGAGCGAAACCCAGCCCGCGGCCTATCTGGACGGTAAAGAAACCGCCGGCACGGCCGGCGGCACGGTCAATAACGCCGCCTTCGGCTCTGCCGCCGCGACCAACCGCATAGCCGCGATCGCGTTCAA
>JAEUNN010000244.1 GCA_016791085.1 Rhodocyclaceae bacterium
TGTATGGCTGACCCGCACTGGCGCGCGCTCAACAACGGCTACGAACAACTGTTCCTGTCGAAGGCGGTTTTTGGCGAATGCGTACCGGGCGACCCGAACTGCACCCCGGTGCCGGAACCTGGCGTGCTGTCCCTGCTGGGCTTGAGCGTGACCGGTCTGGCGCTGCTGCGCCGCCGCTCGAAAAAAGCCTGAGCGAGCTAACGATCCTAGTCCTTACACCCGCGCTCCGTAAGGGGCGCGGGTTTTTTTATGCGCCGTCCGGATGGCACCGACAGGCAGGTGGCAGCGGCGGCAACACCGGCTTGCACCGGACCCGTCAGCCTGGACGCACAGGCTTACGGACGCGCCCAATCGGCTGAGCAAGCACGCTGAACACCTGCGCGCCCATGCCCCGTGGCGTACGCGGGCACGCCGCCGGATACGCCACGGCATGCGCGCTCAGCCCGGGATTTCCGGCAATGGATCGAGCAGTTCGGGTTGGTCGTTGCGCACGTTATTCACGCGCGTGGATACCGCGTAGGCGCGCATCGCACCGGCCGCAAACGGGGTCGCCAGGGCCGCGACGGCCTCGCCGCCCGTCACCTCGGGGGCAAGCCATTGCGCGTAATTTTCGGGCGCGATGATGACCGGCATGCGTGCGTGTATGTCTGCCACCAGCTCGTTCGCGGCGGTGGTGAGCACACAGTAACTGAGCACCGGACCGTCCGGACCCTGCCAGCGCTCCAGCAATCCGCCCATGGCGAACGGCGAGCCGTCCGCCATGCCTATGTTGAACGGCTGTTTGCGCACGCCGCCGGGCTTCCACTCGTAAAACCCGGTCGCCGGCACCAGCACGCGCGAGCGCGCCAGCGCACGGCGGAACATGGGCTTTTCTGCCGCGGTTTCGATTTTTGCATTGATGGGCTGCTGCAGCGCGGCCGGATCCTTGACCCAGGCCGGGATGAGCCCCCAGCGTGCCATGAGCAGCTGGCGCCCGCCATCCGCGCTGCCAGCCACCACCGGCAGGGTTTGCGTCGGCGCGACATTGAAGCGCGCGAGATTGATGTCGCGCAGCACGTCCAGCACCACGCCGTACGCATCGGCGAAAGCACGCGCACTGGTATTCAGGTTGTAGCGGCCGCACATGGCGAGGCCCCCCTATTTGCCGGGCTTGCCGGTGCGGTTGGCTTCCAGCACGCCTTTCACCTCGCGCACCTGTTGCAGCACGCGTTCCAGGTGCTTGTTGTCGCGGATTTCCACGGTAAAGCCCATGCGCGCGCGGCCGGCTTTGGACAGGGTGTTCACGGCCGTCACATTGACCTTTTCGCGCGAATACACCTCGGATATGTCGCGCAGCAGGCCTTGGCGGTCTATGGCCTGCACCAGCACATCGACCGGGTACACCGAATCTTCGGCCGGCGCACCGCCCCAATCCACATCCACCACGCGCTCCGGATTGCGGTTCGCCATCTGGCGGAAATTTGCGCAATCGGTGCGATGTATCGATATGCCCTTGCCGCGCGTCACAAAGCCGGCCACCTTGTCCGGCGGTGCGGGTTTGCAACAACGGCCGAGCTGGGTGAGCAGCTTGCCTACCCCCTCCACCAGCACGCGATCGCCGCCGCCTTCCTGGGCGCGCGAAGGGCGCGTGGGCATGGGCGGCGGCTGCGGCGCCGGCTCTGCCGGCTTCAACACCACCTGTATCTGGCGCGGGCCGACTTCGCCGCGGCCGGCCGCCATATACAGCGCATCCTGATTGGCGTAACCCAGGTCGTGCGCGAGGTTGTCGATATTTGCCTGCGGCGCGCCGTCGCGCTGCAGTTCGCGCGCGATGAAACTGCGCCCGGCAGCCAGGGTTTCGGCCGCTTCCAGGTCGGCGAACCAGCGCCGCACTTTGGCCTTGGCATGGCCGGTGGTGATGAAGGCGAGCTGGGGATTGAGCCAGTCGCGCGACGGCCCGCCCTGTTTGGCGGTGACGATTTCGACGCGCTTGCCGCTTTCGAGCTGGGTATTGAGCGGCACCAGCGCGCCATCCACCTTGGCCCCGCGGCAACGGTGGCCGACTTCGGTATGCAGCCGGTAAGCAAAATCCACCGGCGTCGCGCCGCGCGGCAAATCCAGCACCTTGCCGGCCGGCGTGAGCACGTAAATCGT
>JAEUNN010000295.1 GCA_016791085.1 Rhodocyclaceae bacterium
CGAAACCATACTCGATTTGATCAGAACTCATACGACCCGCACACTGTCGCTTGCCAATTCACCGTTGCCGCCACCGGATACCGGCGAATTGTTGCCGAATTTCGGCGGTACGGAAGATGCGCCGGGTGCCGTACCGGAACCTGAGTCTTTGGCTTTGGTCCTGAGCGCCGTGGTCGGTCTGGGTCTTGCGCGGCGCCGGCGTGCTGCGCTTGCGGGCTGCGGCACGCTCGCGATATAGGCGGAAGAAACAGGGTACTCGGGCGCGCGAGAGCGACCCCTGCCATACAGCGACGGAGCAGGCGCCGCGCAACGCGACGCCGCTCCGTCGTTGTATTCCCTGGGGCTTTTGCAGGTGCAGCAGCGGGAAAACGAAAGGGTTAACGCCTCCTTCTGAAACGTCTGCCAACGCAGGCCAGACCGAGGCTGAGCGATAAATTTCCGTGGTGCGTGTGCCGCGTTGGCAATCCGCCGAATGGCGAGTTTGATGCAGGCCATCCCCGCTTCGCAGGCGACATCGCACGCGCCAGGTTGTTTTGGGCTCGGAGACGCTCACGCAGTCTGGAGGGGTGAAGTAAGCACCAGGCCCTTGCGGGCAGGACGAACCGCCGCGCCGGCGCTGACTTCCGGCGCGAAAGGACGCCACGCGCGGTCGTCCACAAAGCTGTAAGCCGCATTCGGCCGCATTCAGTCTTGGTCCAGGGTATGCGGCCGGAGGCCGTGTCAAGGGCTCGCTGCGCCGGGCTAGGCCAGCCCCTGACACCGCCTTCGACGGATCGACCGACCTGGATTTCAAAAGAGGCGAAATTTTGGACCGCGCTGCGCAATGCGGGCATGATATGGGAGTCAGCCAGGCCGCCGGCCGGCACGCTTTGGACAGGATTGAGGCGGGACCAGCATGAACGCCGGACAGCGCACGGAATTACTCGCCACCCTGCAGCAGCGCTTTGAGCGCAACATGAGCCGTCACCCGGGCATGAACTGGTCCGATGTCGTGGCGCGGATCGAAGCTTTTCCGGAAAAACTGCAGGCGCTCTTCGAGATGGAAAAGAGCGGCGGAGAGCCCGACGTGGTCGGGCGAGACGAAGCGAGCGGCGAACTGATATGCGTCGACTGTGCCGCGGAAAGTCCGGCCGGCCGCAGGAGCCTTTGCTACGACCAGGAAGCCCTGGACGCGCGCAAGGAAAACAAGCCGGCCGGGTGTGCCACCGCCATGGCCGCCGCGATGGGCGTCGATCTGCTCACCGAGCAGCAGTACCGGGACTTGCAGGAACTGGGCTCGTTCGACCTCAAAACTTCGAGCTGGATACAGACGCCCGCCGCGCTCAGAAAGCTGGGCGGCGCCCTGTTCTGCGACCGCCGCTACGACAGGGTGTTCGTGTATCACAACGGCGCGCAGTCCTACTATGCGGCGCGGGGCTTTCGTGCCGTGTTGAAAATTTGATTGGCCCGGACATAGCCTCGGCCACGCACGTAGGGCAAGTCGAGGGGGAAAGCTAGGGCATGGAATTGGATGGGCCTGTTGGCACGAAACCGCGGTGAAGGCGGCAGTGTTGACTTGAAAGACTGCGGTTTTGTAGTCGCGGTGAGCGTCACGGGACATAAGGCGGTCACCTTGCGCCGGAATACGCAAGGGCGACGGTGGTCAGCAACGCAACTGCGCAGCGAAACCGCGGTCAGCGCAAGGCATTTTGCGCCGCCACCGAAAAAGCCCGCTCGCATCAAGCTTGCGTTTGGAAATCGCCTCGCTCTGAATCCGATTCCGCCCCGATGCCCTCGTCCCTTTACACTCCGGACCATTTTCTCTGCGTGCTTAGGCGAGTCGTCCGGAGCGCCTCCCGGCCCCGCGCTATGGGCGCGGTGCGCCCGACTGTGTGCTGGACGTCCTTTCCCCGTGTTCCGCGAGCCACGACAGATTGTCAAGCTGGCCGCCTACGAGCGCGCCGGAGTCCAGGAATATTGGCTTGCCCACCCGGTCGACCGCATACTCACCATCTGGCGCCACGACGGACGCGCCTACACCCGGCCGCAAATCCGGGAACTAAGGGGCGAAACCCCGGTGGTCGTGCTGCCGGGTGTGGTCGTGCGCTGGGATCCCTTCATCGGCCTGCTGCCGCAGCAACGGAGGACGGACCCCCGCAGGATGGGGCATTTTGCCCCGCCCGAGCTGGTTTCAAGGCATCGTGACCGGAGCATGGGGGTGGAATGGCGTGAATGGACATTGGTCAGGGCGGATCAAACTTGTCCTTCCAAAACGATTCCAAGCTGGCCCCTGTTCGCCGTCAATTTGCGGGCAATTTGGCGCGGACGGAAATGGCGGTGCTTTCAACGGCACTGTGGCGGCAGCACCGACCGTGCGTTGGCCCGGACCTCGATAATTCCTCCGTCCCCGAGCGAGTCACAACAAGCCCGTTCGGCCGCGAGCCGGCCACGCGTATGACGGCAAAGTACATCGGCCAGTAAGTGTCGGCGCTCCAAAATCGCATTGCGGCCCACTGTTGCGGTCTTGCATCCGGTGCATGGTTTTGGCATGACGCGCTGCCGAATTGCAGCGCGTCATGTGGGCAAATGTTAGACTGGCACATATTTACCGCGTCGGGAGGATGCAAATGGACCAACACCTGAACGTCGATGGCAGCTACGAGTCCGCCGAGTCAGCGCAAGACCGTTGCGAGTACGAAGCGCCTCATCTTCGTGACCTCGGAGATGTCGGCGACATTACCAAAAGCTCGCTTAGTAACCTAGGTACCGACACCGGGTACTCGTGAGCCGGCGGTTATCGAAACCATGGCGGGGCGTACCCGGCGTAGTGCCGGCGCCTGAGTGGGAAATTGCGTTTTGCCGGTTTCCATACAGGTCCGGTCAGTTCCTGGCTGAACCTGCCTTGGTCCGATTCGAGCGTGCAGCATGACTAAAGTATTCCGCAAACCCGGCGCGCCATGGACCGAACTGGACGGCCTCGTGGTCATGATGAGCGTGAGTCGAAGCCGTTGCTTCGAAGCAAACCGGCTCGGCAGCGAAATATGGATGATGCTTGAATATCCGCGCACTGTGTCGGACATCGTGCAGCACCTGGTGGCGCGCTACAAAGTGGAGCCGGCGCGGTGTGAACAGGACGTATCCGCGTTCCTGCAGGAACTCGTTGCGTCCGACATGATAGGAATGGAAAGCGATCATTCCTGAATCGATGCAGCGCTTGCAGTGAGTGCGTTTGCCGGGATTGTGCGATCGGACGGACTTGCGATCCCCGCGTCGTGGATCGAGGCAATGTCTGCGGCCTTGCACGTCCGGCCCGAATGGGTTCGACGCCGTCGACAAAGTAGCGCGGCAAGTTTTATACAGTATTGTCCGGCGCCGGTTGCAGCCGGGTGGGCGCCCGATCATGCGGCGGCGCCTGTGCTGCTGGCCTGCGCGCGCCTCGATAACCGCATCCGGTTGCTCGCCGAAACAGGCCTGCACGACGCCCCGGCGGTGGACGATTGCGCGCTGATCGAGGCCATGTTGGCGCGCACCGGCGAGGATGGCGTGGCGCACCTTGCGGGCGATTTTGTTTTCGCTCACTGGGATCCGGAGCGTGCGCGGCTGCTTCTCGCCAGGGACGCTCAGGGTGCCCGCGCGCTGTATTATTTTCACCATGACGGGGTATTTGCGTTCTGCACGCAAATCCGTGCCCTGCTCGCTCTACCCTGCGTATCGAGCGTCTTGCGCGAGGAAACTCTGGCGCGCAACCTCAACGGCCAAAGCGCGGGCGCGGGTTGGACCTGCTATGAGCAAATCCGCGTTCTGCCGGCCGCGCACCTCCTTAGCTTTGCGGCATCCCGATCGCACCTGAGGCAATATTGGATGCCGCAGGCCTGTCCGGCAGTTTTCCATGCGCAACACGAGGGCTATGCACGCGACCTGCGCCAGCGTGTGACGGCGGCGGTTGAAAGTCGCCTGCGCAATGGGCAAAAAATCGCGGTGCATCTGAGCGGCGGTCTGGATTCGTCCGCCATCGCCTGCCTCGCCGCGCGCGCCCTCAAACGTCAGGGCAGGCGGCTAGTCGCCCTCTGCTCGGTTCTGCCGGAAGACTATCGGGGGCCGGAATCCGACGAGAAGCAATACATGCGCGCGGTGTTGGCCCAGGAGGGCAATATCGACGCCGTGTGGATTGAATCCGCACTCGATTTGCCGGTGTTCGGCGACTTGCCTCGCGTTTTCCGGATATTGGGGCAGCCGACCTACAGCAATATTTCGCACATCGACATGGCGCTGGGCGAGGCGGGGCGCGCTCAGGGCGTCGACGTCGTATTGAGCGGCGTTGGTGGCGACCTGTTTGCGTCGGCGCGCGGCGATTGCAGCGTGCGCGAACTGTTGGTGCAGGGAAAGTGGGCTTACGCGGTTTCCGAGTTGCTGGCCTTGCGCAAGACCCAGTCACGCTCAATCGCCGGCCTGATGCGGGCCGAGGTGCTGCGGCCCATGCTGCAGAAAATATTGCGCAAATGGCTCATCGAGCGCAGGGGGAAAACCTGCCTCACCCCGGAACTGCGGCGCCGCATGCGCACCGAGCCGGGCCAGCCACAACCGATCGGTTACAGTTCCTTTCTTGGCACGTCTGTACGCGAAGCGATGCGCATGCTGGCCACGCCGGGGGTGCTCGATCAGGTGCTGACCAGCCAGCTGGACATTTTTGCGCTGGAATTCGGCCAGCATTTGACCTTTCCGCTACTCGACCGGTACGTCATCGAATTCATGCTGGGGCTTCCGGATGAACAGTTTCGTCTCGGCGGCTGGCCGCGCGGAATTTTCCGCCGCGCGATGCAGGGAATAATCCCCGAAAGCATACGCATGCGGCGCGAAAAAGGGGCCGCTTTCGATCCGGCGATCAGCTCTCGGGTAGTCGCGCAAAAAGACATGCTGGCCGACTGGGCCACAGCCGACAGGCCGTGCTGGCGCTTTGTGGACCGCGCGGCGTACCTCGCTGCGCTGGCGCAAGTCCAGCGTGCGGAACGCAGCAAGTGGCAGCAGGAAATGTTCAGTATCGTGCTGCGCGGCGGGGCGGTCGCACATTTTGTCGATTGGCATTATCGTCACTATGGGGAATCACTTGTCTGTCGTGCACCGACATGAAATTTACGGCTTGTTCGTGGAAAGCCCGGTGCGGCTGCCCGGCGTCCCGTCCATGCCGGCATTTCCGCGCCCGGCCGACCTGCGTTTGACCTGGGAGCCGGAATCGGCGTGGAACCCCGTGGCGTGGCGGGTAACGCGGCCGGCGCACGGCGCGTCGATACCGGACATAGGCGTTACCGACGACGGCTGGACCGGCATGGTCTGGCAAGGCGGCATGTATTGCCTGATTTGCCCGCAGCAAGCGCGGGTGCGCATCATTTGTTCGCGCGCGAATTTGGACAGCTTGCCCACTCTGTTCGTCGGGCTGGTGTTGGGCTACATCCTGTGCCTGCGCGGGCGTATATGTCTGCACGCCGCGGTGCTTGCGCACGGTGGACAGGCTAGTGCCTTGCTTGCTTCGGGCGGCGTGGGCAAATCGACCTTGGCGACCGCCATGATCGCGCGCGGCGCACAACTGTGGTCCGACGATGTGGCCGTACTTGCCGGCGCCCCCGATGCGCCTGCCGTGGAACGCGGCAGCCTGGGCCTGAGAGTGACCGCCGAGACGGCCGCCAAACTGCTCGGACCGGAGGTGGAATTTGTCCGCATGCCTCACCTGGACAAGTACGTGTGGGATTTATCCGCCATGGTGGACGCCGAAACCGACGGCGCCGCAGCGCTCCCCTTGCGCGCCCTGTACGTCCTCACCCCGGAACCGGACTGGCGCGGTGCTCCCGAGCTTGGACCGCCGCTTCCCAGCCTCGATGCCTTGCTGCAACTTACCGCGGCCTGGTATCCGCCCGGGTATCTATCCCTGCTTGGCGCGAACTTGTTTGACGCGCTTAAATCGCTGGCCCTTCAACGGCCGGTGCGGCGTGTGCGCTACGGGCGCAACTGGGAGCAACTGCCGGATTTGGCCGCCGCGCTGCTGGCATGATTGAATTTACCCTGGCGCCCATACTTGAGTTCGTGCTCAGGGCAAGGGGATGGCAGGTTCCGGACCGGCTGGCCGCCTTGGCGGCCATGCTTCCCGCCGTTCCTTGTGCCGGGGTGGAGTTCCCGCTTGCCGGCGACCTGGCGATGGACCTGCAGCAGCGCCTTAAGATACCCGCCGACCTTGCGCGCCTCGAGGCCATGGCCGCGCAGGCCCGGTCCGATACTGCAGCTCCGGCAGCCTTTCCGCGGCAGGCCCTGTCCAGACTTTGCGAATTCCTGCGCGGGGACAGTCGTTACACCGAAGTTTGGCTGGAACTGGACGCAAAACCGGCGGCCGGGATTTTTCCGCTTAGTGTGTTTCTTCGTCTGGCCAAACTTTCGAGTCAAGCCCAACAAGAGGCGATAGAAGACGCCGCCGCGGTGCTGGACTTGGCGCTGCCGGATGCCGGTCGCACAGCCGTCGCGCGCAGCCTGGGTGCTTGTCCACCGGGTGCGGCGGTCACCCACGTCGGCTTCATGCTGGGCCGTCCGGGACAGCCGCTGCGTCTGGTGATCGAGCGGGTCCCCTTTGACGGCATGGCAGACTATCTCGCGCGGGCCGGCTGGCCGGGTGACGCGCAGGCCGCGCAACGCCAGGTGGATTGGTTGTTTACCCATGCGGACCGCATTCGCCTGGCACTTGCCGTGAGCGATGGGCTGCGTGACGAATTGGGATTCGAATGTTTTGTCGGGCGCGAAAACGGCAGCGATCCGCGCTTTGCCTGCCTGCTCGATCTGCTGATGCGGCAGGGATACTGCAGCCCGGAGGCGCGGCGCCGTGTCCTGGCCTGGCCGGCGCCGCTTACGCCGGTATCGGTCACAGAGGCGTGGCCGACGCCTCTCATGCTGGATGCGCTGATACGCGGTGGCAACGCGTTAGGCTGGCTGGATTGCCGCATCAGCCACATAAAGCTCAGCACTGACCGCAACCGGCCCGCAAAAGCCTATCTGGGATTTGTCGATGCCTGGGAAAGCATTTCGCACCGCGATGACGGCGCGATCCTGCATGCCCCGGCCGCCGCGCCGCGCCGCCCGGTGCACGATGCGACGCGCGGCGCGATGCAGTTTCTCCTGGCCAGCCGTGGCCAGGGCGGCTGGTGGCACGACTACGACAAGTTTTTCGGTACGGTGAGTGACGAATGGGTGAGCGCATATGCTGCCCATGCACTGGCCGAGACGGGTGACCCGGAGGCGCTGCGCGCAGCGCGGCGCACCTGGGACTTGCTCGAGCGCCGCGTGCGCGGCGGGTGGGGCTGGAACCACGTCCAGCCGGCGGATGCGGACAGCACGTTGTGGGTCTTGCTGCTCGCCGCCCGGCTCGGAAAGCTGGAAAGCAAGCCGGCTCGGGAAGGCGAAGCATTCATACGCGCGCACATGTCGCGCGCGGGCGGCGTATGCACCTACAACCGCGAACATTGTGCCGACTGGACGCCCGGCCGGCACTACTGCGCGGGATGGTTCGAGGCCCACGCATGTGTAACGGCCGCGGTCGCCGCATACGCGCCGCTGCGCGAGCCGGCCTTGAACTATCTCAGGCAGACACAATTGGATGACGGCGCCTGGCAGGGGTACTGGTGGCTTAGTCCGTACTATACGACCTGTCATGCGGCCGAAGCGCTGGCGCTGGGCGGCATGGACCAGGACCGGGCGCGTATCGCGCGGGCAGCGGCCTGGGCCGGGCGCCAGGTGCAGGCCGCGGTCGCGCTGAATGCGTTTGAATCCGCGCTGGCCCTGCGCTTGCTCGCGCTGGATGAGCCGGGCGGCGTAGCGGAACGCCTGCTCGGGCGACTACTCTCTGCGCAGGGCTCGGACGGCTCCTGGGAAAGTTCCGCATGGTTGGAATTTCCGAATTCCGCCGGAGGCAGGGAGCTGTGCAGCGACGGCCTGCGTACGCTTACCACGGCAACCGTATTGCGCAGTCTGGTGCGCCTTTGCGCAGCAACTACACCAGGTTGAAACCACAGCATTTGCCGCGCCGGCCGCGACGCCGTACGGATTGGCGGGCGCGCGCATGTCGCGCGCGACGGCAAACTGCTACGGCGGCGCGCAATCCCTCAGCCATGGCCGCGCGCAGGCGGGCCGGCGCGATGGCGCATCCAGCGCATGGTCCAATCGTGGCGGAAAGCCAGGGCCAGGTCGTTCGCGCTGAAATCGAGGCCCAGGCTGGCGGCGAACTGCAATAGTTCTTCCATCGAGCCGATTTGCCGGCCCGCCGTCAAGGCCGCCCGAATTTGCGGGTCACTCCGCACGGCGGCGAGAAATTGCAGCGCCTGCATTTCGCTCATCTGATCCTCGCCTCGATTGCACCCGGCGGTTGCCACCCGCAACTGCTCTATTGTCCCGCCAACCCGGGCCTGGCACTGTTGCCGTCCCGCGCAAGCGGGTGCCGGCACACACCCCGCTGCCGGCTGCGCATATAAGCGCGGCGGCGCCGGGCACGCAATTGTAAAGCCGGCCCGGGCGCGCCGCGGCGTAGCCGCTGCGGAAAGCGGTGGATGCGGGGTTGGTGACGACCACAGGCCATGCTCCGCATAGGCGATCCAGCCCGAGTTTGGGCCGCAAACTGACGCTACGCGCAGCCGACCTTTAGTGCACTGCCTCGTCCTGCTTCACCTCGTCGGTCCACACGCGAAATTGCTCCAGCACGCTGGGGCCGAAACTGGTGCTGATGGCCACGTCGGAAGCATCGCGGCCACGCGCGAGCAGCA
>JAEUNN010000358.1 GCA_016791085.1 Rhodocyclaceae bacterium
TGCTGGGTGCCGACGCCTGGGCCGGGCTGGCCGGCTGGCACCGCTGGCAGGAAATATTCGAACTGGCCCACATCGCCGTGGCCAGCCGCCCCGGCCTCGCGCCGGCGCAGCTCGCGCCGCAACTGGAACGCGAATTGCGTGCACGTCTGGTGGATACGCCAGGCGCATTGCGCGAGGCGGCGGCCGGCATGGTCCTGCACTATCCGATCAGCGCACTCGACATATCCGCCACGGCCTTGCGCGCGCGCCTCGCGCGCGGCGCCAGCGTGCGCTATTTGATGAGCGCAGCGGTTATCGCATATATTGAAATTAATCGGCTGTACCGGCCGCTCGCCGCCGCATCCGGCTAAGCCGGGTGGGCAAGGCGCCGCAGGCACTGCGGCGGGAATTTTTTGACAGAGGAAATCCGGAAGACACTACTGCATGGATATTCGCAAACTGCAACGCATCGTCGTTTCCGCCCTGGAGGACATCAAGGGGCGCGACATCGAAGTCCTCAACACCCGCAAACTTACCCCCATGTTCGATCGCGTCGTGATTGCCAGCGCGGATTCCACGCGTCAGGTGAAGGCGCTTGCGCGCAACGTGCAGGAAAAGGTCAAGGAAGCGGGCGCCGAAGTTCTGGGCACCGAGGGCGAGGACACCGGGGAATGGGTGCTGGTCGATCTGGGCGCCATCGTCGTGCATGTCATGCAACCCGCCGTGCGCAGTTTTTACAACCTGGAAGAATTGTGGCAAGGCAGTTCGAACGCCGCCCCTGAACGCGTGGCGGCGTGAAGCTCATCGTGCTGGCCGTGGGCACGCGCATGCCGGCCTGGGTGGACGCCGCCTGCGCCGACTATTGCGCGCGCATGACGCGCGACCAGGCGCTGCAACTGCTCGAAATCAAACCCGAAGCGCGCTCCGGCGGCAAGCCCGTGCCGGCTCTGCTGGCGGCCGAGCGGGTACGTCTGGAAGCGCACATACCGGGCGGTGCCCACGTGGTGGCCCTGGACGAGCGCGGCGCCGATCTGAGCACGCGCCAGCTCGCGCAAAAGCTTGAAGCCTGGCGCCAGCTGGGCTGCGACGTGGCCTTGTTGATCGGTGGCCCGGACGGGCTGGATCCGGCGCTCAAGGCGCGTGCAAACGAAACCCTGCGCCTGTCCAGCCTGACCCTGCCGCACGCGCTCGCGCGCGTACTGCTGGTGGAGGCGCTATACCGGGCGGCCAGCCTGAATGCCAACCATCCTTATCACCGAGCATGAACTGGGGAACGTAGGGTGAACCATCCCGGAATTTATCTGGCCTCACAAAGTCCGCGCCGGCGCGAATTGCTGCACCAGATACACGTGCGCTTCGAAGTGCTGCTGTTTCGCCAGGGCGCGCGCGCCGACGCCGACGTGAGCGAAGAAGTGCTGTCCGGCGAATCGCCCAGCGACTATGTGGTACGCGTGGCACGCGCCAAAGCCGCCGGCGGCGCGAAACGCCTGGATTGGCGCCGCCTGCCCGCGAAGCCCGTGCTGGCCGCCGACACCACCATCGATCTGGACGGCGAAATCATCGGCAAGCCGGACAACGCCCTCCATGCCGCCGCCATTCTTGCGCGCCTGTCGGGGCGCACCCACCGCGTGCTGACCGCGGTCGCGGTCGCCGCCGGCCCCCAGGTCGATTTGCGCCTGAGCGTCAGCGAAGTAAGTTTCCGCAGCCTCGGCGAAGGCGAAATCCGGCGCTATGTCGATACCGGCGAAGCGCAGGACAAAGCCGGCGCCTACGCCATACAGGGGCGCGCAGGCATGTTCGTCGAGCGTATCGGCGGCTCGCATTCCGGCATCGTGGGGCTGCCGCTGTTCGAAACTGCCGAACTGCTCGCCGCCGCCGGCTACCCGCTGCTCTGAACCGCGCCGCGCGTATGCAGCGGCGCGGCGCGCGCCGCCATGCCGGCGGCAGGAAAACTTCTGCGTGCGCACTGGCCGCGCGGCGGCGCCACATCAGAAATGCCGCATACAATTGCAGCCATGAACGAATTCCTGATCAATTTCACGCCCCAGGAAACCCGCGTCGCGCTCATGCAGCAAGGCCAGGTGCAGGAACTGCATATCGAGCGCACCGGATCGCGCGGCCTGGTCGGCAACATATACATAGGCCGCGTAGTGCGCGTGCTGCCCGGCATGCAGTCGGCCTTCATGGACATAGGTCTGGAGCGCACGGCCTTTCTGCACGTCGCCGACCTGTGGGAAGCGCGCCATAACGGGGACCCGCCCAAGCCCATAGAACGCCTGCTCAACGAGGGCCAAAGCCTGGTCGTGCAGGTACTCAAGGATCCCATAGGCAGCAAAGGGGCGCGGCTATCCACCCAGTTGTCCATCGCCGGGCGCCTGCTGGTGTACCTTCCGCAGGAACACCACATCGGCGTATCGCAACGCATAGAGCCCGAAGCCGAGCGCGAAGCATTGCGCGAAAAACTGCTGCGCCAGGTGCCGCCCGACGAAACCGGCGGGTTCATCGTGCGCACCATGGCGGAAACCGCGAGCGAAGAAGAACTGGCCGCCGACATCACCTATCTGCGCAAGATTTGGGGCGACATATGCAGCGCGGCGCAGAACGCGCGTCCGCCCGCGCTGCTGTACAACGACCTGTCGCTGGGTCAGCGCGTGCTGCGCGACCTGGTCACCCAGGACACGCAGCGCATCGTGATCGATTCGCGCGAAAATTACGTGAAGCTGCAGGCATTTACCGAATCCTTCATGCCGCAACTGGTGCCCATGCTCGAACACTACACGGGCGAACGGCCACTGTTCGACCTGCACGGCGTCGAAGGCGAAATCGAAAAGGCGCTGGCGCGGCGCGTGGAACTCAAAAGTGGCGGCTATCTGATCATCGACCAGACCGAGGCGATGACCACCATAGACGTGAATACCGGGGCCTTCGTCGGCCAGCGCAATTTCGACGACACCATATTCAAGACCAACCTCGAAGCGGCCCAGGCCATCGCCCGGCAACTGCGCCTGCGCAACCTGGGCGGCATCATCATCGTCGATTTCATCGACATGGAGCGCTCCGAGCACCGCACCGCCGTGCTGGCGGAATTGAACAAGGCGCTCACG
>JAEUNN010000364.1 GCA_016791085.1 Rhodocyclaceae bacterium
TCCGCTGCGGGCAGCAAGGTCCGACACGGCTTCCATGTCGCGCAGGCCCCACTCCGCGCGGCGCGCACGCAGGTCGAGATCGAACTGGGCGTTGCTCGGCGAGGTGTGGCGCCCGAAACGACGGTACGGACCGTAAAGAAACAGAACGCCCTGCATCGACAGCAAAGCTTTCGCGCCCTCGAACAAGGCCTGCGTGGCGGACCATGGAGCGACGTGAATCAGATTGATTGCCACCACTGCATGCGCCGTGTGCACGGGCCAAGGAAGTTTGCTCACGTCGAGGTCGATGGGCGAATTGACGTTGGTTCGGCGCGCTTCTTTTAGGCGTAGGGCAATGGACTCGCGCATTTCAGGGTCCGGGTCGGACGGCTGCCAAGTGAGGTCCGGCAGCGCCGCGGCGAAATGCACGACATGTTGTCCGGTGCCGCTGGCGACCTCCAGGACCTGGCCGCGTTTGGGTAAAACCCGCGCAAGTACGCCAAGGATAGGGTCCTTGTTGCGTTCGGCCGCAGGTATGGACCACTTTCCGTCGGCCGACTTTTCGCCTCGTTGTTTGAGCATTGCAATGGTCCTTTCGCCCCGCTGGGCGCTGGCCCGCTAAAACTGCATGATTGCACCGGGCAAAGCGCTGGAATAGCGATGGATTTCCCGCCCCCGTGCGCCCTGAATTTTTCGTTACGCTCAGGACAGGCCCATTGAAACATGAACAGATGCGTCCAGGCCGGGTTAGGCCATCCCATGCTCAAGAATGCTGCCGCCTGCCGGCGCGCCGTCGCATGCTCGTGGCGCTGCCGTCAAGCAGGCAACCGTGCGCTCGGTCCGCCGGCGGGTTCGATGTTCTGGTTCAGCTTGAACAGGTTGTGCGGGTCGTAGCGGTCCTTCAGGGCTACCAGGCGGGCGTGCTTTGCTGCGCCATATGCATCGCGGACCCGATCTTCCGGGGAGAAGTTCAGGTATGCACTACCCGTCGAGTAGGGCCGCATTGCGTCGCAAAACGCGCGGTTGATGGCGATCAGACGCGCGTCGTCCGTGGCTTGCTGCCACATCGATATCGGATGGAACAGGTAATCGGCGTCGCGGTGCGAGAAGGCGGTGGCGCTGTCTGCGGTTGCCGCCACGCCCTGGCCGACGCGGAAAATGATGGTTTGGCTGAGCGGCGGCGCCGCCGCTGTCAGCTGCGGGGCATGCTGGATAAAGGTGTCGATCGCGCCGTCGGGAAAACCTTTGCAATACTCCCCGCGCCAATAGCTGCGGTAACCCTTGGGCGCCATCGGATCGAGGAGGGACTGGAATACCGTGTAGGGCATGGGCTGGATCAGGTCGACCGCCGGTCGCAAATCTTTGAGCGGCTGGACGATCGCTTTGCCGTCCTCGGGATTTCCCACATACATCACCGCCATCCCGAGCGCCACCTGGCCCTTGAGGTGGTCGGGTACGAAAGGCTCGGGTGGCGCGGTAAGTATCACGCAGGCCGTCGAAAGTTCGTCGGGTGCGCCATCCACATAGTCGCGCCAGGCGCGCAGGACGTCCCCGGCGCGCTCGATGGGCCACAAGGCCAGACCGGCCAGTACGAGCGGTCCGAGCGGATGCAAGCGGTACTCGAACTCCGTCACGATGCCGAAATTGCTGCCGCCGCCGCGTATGCCCCAGAACAGATCGTCGTTAAGTTTTTCGCTGCAGCTCACGACCCGGCCGTCCGCCAGCACGACTTCGGCGGAAATAAGGTTGTCGCAGGTGAGGCCATATTTCGAGGACGTCCAGCCGTATCCGCCGCCCGTCGTGAAGCCGCCTATGCCGGTCGTCGTGACACGGCCGCCCGGCGTGTGCAGCCCGTGCAGCTGGGTGGCGGCGTCGAATTCGCCCCACAGAACGCCGCCGCCGGCCCGCGCGGTTCTCGCCGTGGGATCGACCTCCATTTTCTTCAGGCCACCCAGATCGATCAGGATTCCATCATCGCAGGTGCTGAGCCCCGCAACGCTGTGGCCGCCGCAGCGTACCGCGACCACCAGCCCGTTCTGCCGCGCGAAATTGACCGCGGCCGCCACGTCTGCGCTGCTGGCACAGCGGGCGATCAGCGCCGGCCGCCTGTCGTGCATCGCGTTAAACACCTTGCGACACTCGTCGTAGCCGGACTCTCCGGGCAGCAACAGCTCCCCCGCGAAACTTCCCTGCAGTGCTTGCACGCGCGTGCTCTCGATCATGGGCCGTCCTTTCTGTGGATAAGTGCCGCAAAGCCACCCAGTCGTGCGCCCGAAACTTGATCTCACCCGAGTGCGGTGTGAAATCGCGCGCGAATGGGACCAGCGGAGCGCCGCGTAATGACGGCCGCGGCAGGTGGCGAAAAGCGGACAAGGGAGGGGACCGGTACTATCGGGTTTTCCTTGCAAAAGCAGTTTTGGGAAAAGCCGGAAAAATTGCCAGAACGTGGATGCCGGAAACCGGGCCGAGCTGGCATGCATGGCGTAGTCAGCGTCGCTCGATGCATCCGCGACCAGATTCGCTTGCGAGGTGATTTGGGAGGAGGAATGCGCGCGCGGCCGATGGATTAGTCAGGCACCGGGCGCTTCGGTCAGCGGGGGCGCGAAGGGGGCAGCATCGATCTTTTTACCAATAGGTAATTCGAAGCCGACTCATTTTCATTTACACAGAAGTCGCGCGCGTCGCCGCGCCGCAAAGTTGAGGGCGTTGCGACGCCGTTAGCGTTGCGGGGCCCGCTACGCGTGGGCGCGTCGTGGCCGGGTCTGGCCAGGGTGGGGGGGCGCGGGCGGGACGCCAGCGCTCCCAGGAAGGCGGCGCGCATTGCTCAAGCTGCGTGCAGAACGAAACGTTTGCGGCCTTGGAAGCGTGAATTTTCTTTTTTCTGCGGGTGCCGCGGCGCAAGCCACCATCGCGTGGCCGGCGCAGCGCCGCCTCAGGCGATGCGGAAATGTTCCGTCATGGTGCGCAGTTCGGACGACACGTGGCCCATGCCCTGGGCGGCCGTGCGCAAATCCTGCGCCAGGGACAGGTTGCGTTCGGCATCGCCGGCGATGCGTTCGACCAGCTTGGATACTTCGCGCGCGGCGGTCGCTTGTTCACCCAGACTCAGGCTGATTCCATCGACGGCTTCGAGCGCGGCTTCGGCGCCAGTTTCGATTTCCGCGATAGATGCGCGCGCCTCGGCGGCGCGGCGCACGCCCTGTTCCACGGCACCGACGCCGTTGCGCAACTGGTTGGCGGCGCTCAAGGTGCGTGTCTGGATTTTTTCTATCATGCCGCCAATTTCGGCGGTCGATAGCCCGGTACGCTCGGCCAGTTTGCGCACTTCGTCGGCCACCACGGCAAAGCCGCGGCCGGCCTCGCCCGCGCGCGCAGCTTCGATGGCGGCATTCAGCGCGAGCAGATTGGTCTGATCCGCCACGTCCTTGATTACCTGCAGGATGCGCGATATTTGCGTGGAAAAGCTTTCCAGTTCTTCCACGGCGCGGGCGCCGTCGCGTACCGTCTGCGCGACGTGGCCGACTTCGTCGGCCACGCCTTCGATGATGCGTCCGCCGGCCAGCGAGCGCTGCCGCGCCCCATCGGACAACTGGTGGGCGACGCCGGAATGATCGTGAATGTGGTCTATGGAAGCGGATAGCTGTTCCATGGATGCAGCCATTGCCGTCGCTGCATCGGATTGCGATTCTGCCGCCTCGGCCGAACGCCGCGCCGCTTCGGCGAGCAGGACCGAATTGGCGGCCACGCCTTCGGATTGCTGGCGCATGGCGGCGGCGATTTCGTGCAGGTGGTTGCGCATGGTGGCGATTTTGGCCATGAGCGCACCGATTTCGTCCTCGCCCGCACGCGGCAACTGGTACAGCATGTCGCCCTGGGCGATGGCGTCGGCGGCACGGCCCACTGCGGCGATCGGGCGCGTGATCGAATGCGTGACGGCCCAGCCGGCCAGCCCGGCCACCAGTGCCGCCACCAGCGTCAGCCCGATCAGTGTCGCGATGATTTGCTGCACGAATTGTTGCGACTCGGCCGTCAAGGCCTCGCTACGCGCATTGGCCATGGTCACCATGGCATCCACGGAGGCGCGGTGACGGTCGAATAGCGTCCCGATTTCGTCCAGTTGCGCCTGCGCGGCTGCCAGGTCCTTTTTTTCCAGGGCGGCCAGGAAGGGCCCTTGTGCGGCCAGCAGCATGGCCGCTGCGGGCGCGCTGGCGCGCTCCAGTTCGGCCTCCATGTCGGCCGGCAAGCCCGCCGAGCGCCAGCGCGCCACGCTGGCTTCAAACTCCTTGGCCAGCGTGGATAAGCGGGTGCGCGCCGCGGACGCCGCCGCGGGGCCTTGCCGGCCGGCGCGCAGCGCCACCTGATAGGCCTCGATCACGAATGCCGGCGGCGGCAGGATGTCGGCCAGAAAATCCTTGCCGTCCACGATGCGCTTGAAGCGCGCCCCGTCAACGCTGGAATCGTGCAGGCCGCGCACGGCAAGCACAGCGCCGGCCAATACAAGCACAAAACTCGCCAGCACGGCCGCAAAAACCCGCACCGCAACGGCACGCCGCCAGGGTCGCGCGATGCGCTCGAACAAAACCTGAAGCGGTCCCTGCCGGCCGCTCACCGGCACGCCTTCGTCCAGGCGCAGCGCAGGGTCGGCACGCATGCGTGCGTACAGCGCTTCCGCTGCGGTGATTTCCGCGCGCGTGGCCGGTACCCGCACCGACTGGTAGCCCGACCCGTCCGCCAGCGGCGTGGCGTTGGCGCGCACCCAGTAATGGCTGCCGTCCTTGCGCCGGTTCTTGACGATCCCGGTCCACGGCCGGCCGCGCGCCAGCGTGGCCCAGAGGTCGCGGAAGGCCTCGGCCGGCATGTCCGGATGGCGCACGAGGTTGTGCGGCTCGCCGAGCAGTTCTTCGCGCGCAAATCCGCTCGCCTGCACGAATTGGTCGTTGCATTGCGTGATGCGGCCTTTGCGGTCGGTGCGGCTGATGATGGCCGTGCCGGGCTGCAGCGGATATTCAATCTGCGTGACGGGGAAGTTCTTGCGCATCGTTGTTTTCCGGGGCCGCGAGTGCGTCCAGTAACGTCCCCCGGAAAACATTCTTTAGGAAACGCCGACCGGGCCCGGAAATTTCTTGCCACGCACAACAAAACACCACGATTTAAATGCCTTGCGTACGTATGACGGCACGAAATTGACGTTTCGCACTGGTTTGCGGCACAGCACGCTGCGCTGGCGCTATCCCCTGCCGGCATTTGGGGGTGCAGCGCCGGGCATATATGAATTTCGATGTATTGGAAGTGCGGCCTGGCTCGCGTCAAGGCCTGGACAGAGCTACGCGGCGTTGCAGCAACATAGAGATCGACAGGGCCGCACGCGGCAAGAGGTTGGAAAACGGCGGCTTGCGCCGCCGCGGGGTGCTTTGCGCGCTTGACACGGGCCAGCTAATGAGTGTCTCCGATTTCTCCTCGTAACGACGCCCGGAACAAAACCTGTCGGGTATTTTTACACTAACAGCAATCGGCACTCAACGATAAACCGTATCTAACTGAAAACCATTAACAATTCCGGCAAAGCACAATTCTTGCTCCAATAAGCCTATCGCTGCCAACCGGCACCGAATTACCCGAGGACATTTCTATGACCCACTCCGTCACCCATTGGAACATGAGGTGCCATATCCAGCACGCACGCGGGCACGCGGTCCGACAGCATCGAACATTCGTCCTCCCGCTGCTGCTGCTGCAGTTCATGCTCGCAGGGCCGGCCGCGCAGGCCGCGCCGACGCTGATAAATCCCTTCACAATTTCGGCGACCTACGACGTGCCACCCGGCTCGCCGGCAGCGACGGACGTCTGCTTCCAGACGGGGACACCCTTCGAGTTCAACACCTTTAGCACGGTCAGCCTGGACCTGGCGTACACCGGGCCGCTTGGCGGCTCGCCGGTGGAGATCCAAGCCTCCGCACAGGGCTCGGCCGATTCCACGCAGCACCCGAACGAGATCTGCTTCTTCTTCCCCGACACGCCGGTGCAGCCGGGTGAAACGTTAAACCTGATCGTCGAGTCAGACGACGTCGTACCAGACGACTTCGACTTCGGGCCCGCCACCTGGACCTTCTCCGAAGACCTTGGCCAATTCGAGTATCCGGTGCTGGACCCAGCGCCCTTCCCGCCCGTTCAGCTGCTGGACTGGCACGCCGAGCGCCGCCGCGGCCTGATCGATCCGAATGACCTGCTGCCTTTCGTGGCGGGTGACCCCGACCCCGTGATCGTGCGCTTCGACGACGGCATGCAGCTCATCCATGTCAGCGAGCCCGGTGGCCTGGCACTCCTGGGCATGACGATGCTGGCACTGTCGCCGCGGCGGCGGCGCTGGCTGCTGCGCTAGCCGAGGGGAACCGGGGGAGATACTAGAGTAAAAAGCAAAACTGGGGTCAGATTGAGTTCTTTGCTCCACCCACCGAATAGGCTCGCTTCGGAGCAAGCTCGCATCTGGAACTTACTTCGCTCTGACCCCGGTTGCGCGCCCCCAGCGCAGTGCCGGATTTCGCGTGCGGCATATGCGCCGAAACCGTAGGCAGCGCGCCGGTTAAGTTCCGCCCGCCTTGGAGGCAATGGCATCCCGCCCGCGCGCGTAGCGGCCGAACGTTGATCGTTCCCACGCTCCAGCGTGGGAACGCGTGCTTCACCGCTCCAGCGGTGCGCCCAGGCCGCTGGAGGGTCGGGCCTTCCGTTCCTGGATTTGCATACTACGAGGCGCTGGAGCGCCTTGGGATGCGTTCCCACGCTGGAGCGTGGGAACGATGAACTAATTGAAACTCAGAAGAAAAATGCGGGGGAACTGCAGGGTCAGGGCAAGGTATTTCTTTTCTGTAGGGCGGATGAGCCGAAGGCGTAATCCGCCGGATGGTGCAGTGAAACCGCTTACATCCGGCGGAAGGCGCTACGCTTTTCCGCCCTAAGGGTTGGCCTAAGGGTTGGGGGTTGCGTCGAAAAGAACCGGATTTGCAGCCGCCTACCCGCAAGCCCCCACCGCCCCGCACGCCGTACAAAACTCGCAGCCATCTTTCTTGATCACCGCAAAATTGCCGCATTCGTTGCAGCGAGCGCCTTGTACCAGCGGGGGCTCTTCGGTTTCGCGCGGGGCTTCGAGTATGCCCATTTCGCGGCGCGGGTAGCCGTTTTCGTCGAGCACGCCCAGCATGGCGTAGCGGTGGATGATGAGGCGCGCCATGTAAGCCACCGTCGACGGCCAGGTTTGCTGGCGGCGCGTGCCGGGCACGAAAGCCATGAAATCGCCCAGCGGTTCGGGGTAATTCAGCAGCTTGCGCAGTTTCATGCCTATCCAGGCCGGGTCCATGACGCGCATGTCGAGCGCCAGGATGCGCGTCAGGCCGTCCAGCGCGCGCGGATAGTTGCCGGCCAGCCAGACCGAGTAAGGGCGCGTTTCGCCGCCGGGCAGCGTGATTTCTTTCAGGCCCAGCACGAAATCTTCGCCGGTGGCGGGGTTCTGGATATCCACGGTCCAGGACAGGGTGCCGTCGGTGCCGGTGCGCGGTTCGTGCTTGGCGAATACCGAACTCAATACCGGGTTGGGCGCGGCACGGTCCAGTGCGCCCAGCTTCTGGCAGCGGTGGCGCACCACGTGCGCGAATGCGGCGACCGCGCCGGGCACGCGCTTCTGTTCGCCGTGCGGCGGCAGCGGGGTGTTGAAAGATTGTTCGCCCACCGTGGCGGCCAGCACTTCGAGCTTCATCTGCAGCCAGCCGGGGTCGTTGGCGCGCATGTCCATGGACAGGGTTTTGGCGACCGCGCCCAGGCCGCGCGGCTGGTCCGCGCCATTCACCCATACTTCGAACGGCAGCATGGTGAGGCGGCCGTCCTCGCCTTCGTTTTCGACGTGGCCCACGAATATTGCGAATTCGCCCTGCGGCGTCTTGAGCATGTAAGTCCAGGACGGGTTGCCGTCGGGCAGGTCGGGCCGGCCCGGCCAGCGCAGCGAGGCCAGCACGGGAGCGGGCAACTGGCCTATCGACAGGCGCCGGTTGGCTTCGGATATTTCCACGTCCTGGGGCTCGGCTTTGGCGGGCTTGGTATCCACCGACAGCACGGATCCCAGCACGCTATTCGGACGGTAAGTGGCCAGGCCTTTGAGACCGGCTTTCCAGGCGGTGAGGTAGAGGTCCTCGAAATCCGCGTACGGATAGTCTTCCGGCACGTTCACGGTTTTCGAGATCGAGGTGTCGATATAAGGTGCCACGGCGGCCACCATGTCCTTGTGCGCCTGCGCGGATATTTCCAGCGCGGTCACGAAATAGGACGGCAGTTTGGTCACGTCGTGGCCCAGGTGTTTGTACAGGCGCCAGGCGTAGTCCTCGACCGAATATTCCTTGAAGGTGCCGTCGGCCATGCGCTTCCTGCGCGTGTAGGTCCAGGAGTAGGGCGGTTCTATGCCGTTGCTGGCATTGTCGGCAAAAGCCAGCGATATGGTGCCGGTCGGCGCAATCGACAGCAGGTGCGAATTGCGCAGACCGTGGGCGCGGATTTTGTCCTTTAGTTCGCCCGGCAGGCGCGAGGCGAAATTGCCGCCGGACAAGTAGAGGTCGGCATTGAACAGCGGGAAGGCGCCGCGCTCGCGCGCCAGTTCCACCGAAGCCGTATAGGCCTGGTCGCGCATTTCTTCGGCGATGCGCGCGGCCGTGAGGCGCGCTTCCAGTGTGTCGTAGCGCAGGCGCAGCATGATGAGCGCATCGCCCAGGCCGGTGAAGCCGAGGCCCACGCGGCGCTTGTTCATGGCTTCCTTGTGTTGCTGCGGCAGCGGCCAGGTGGTGGTGTCGAGAACGTTATCGAGCATGCGCACCGAGGTTTTGACGACTTCCGCGAACGCTTCGAAATCGAACGCGGCGCGTTCGGTAAACGGGTGCTGCACGAAGCGCGTCAGATTAATCGAGCCGAGATCGCAGCAGCCATAGGGGGGCAGGGGTTGCTCGGCGCAGTTATGCACCATGAGGCCGTTGCCGTCGAACGCGTGTACTTCGCTAACGGTGACGTCATACACCGCTTCGCTGCCGTCGGCGACTATCGAGGCGACAGCGTCGGTGTAGCGGCAGCGATTCAGCGCGCGGCGATAATTCGCCAATGCGGCGGCGAGCCGGCGCGCCTTGTCGGCGTCGGCAAAACCTATGTGCTCGGCAAACTGTGCAACGCCGGCGCCTGCGATCACCAGGTCATGGATGGCCTGGGTCGGGTAAGCCTGGGCACCGCCTTTGCCATCCGGCAGTTCGCGGTATCCGGCCGGGCGGCGCTCGGTGTAAATAGTGCTGTCCATGCCCAGGCGCAGCAGCATGCGCTGCACCGCCCGCAGCGTATCCAGACTGGTTTGCGTGAGACGCACGCTTACGCCTTTGGCCTGACTGCCTTGCACCGAGCCGTCGGCATCGAACAGGCCGCGCAAAAAGCCGCGATAAAAATCGCTGGAGGTTTTTTCGATGGCGGGAGTCAGGCATTTGGCGCCCGGGGCCATGCCCAGCCCGGTCGCCAGTTGGCGCAGCGCGGCCGTGGCGAGGCGCCATTCGTTGCGGCCCGCCACGCGCATCCAGCCATGGAAGTCGTCGCGGTGCGGCAGCGTGCGCGCGGCGGCTTCGGCAGCGGCCATGATGCCGGCGGCGCCGCTCGCTGCCGGCGCGCCGTCCGTGCCGTTCATGCGCTGCGGCTCGTCCCATACGCTCAGCACGGCTTTGTCGGCCTTGAGTGTGCCGTCGCCCAGGAGCAGTCCGATCAGGTAGCCCTGGTCCAGGCTGCCCGCGCCCTGCCAGCTGGCCCAGGCGCGGTGGTCATGCAATACCAGCTGATCGCCGCTTTGCAGTTCGCCCGCGGCGACCCATTCGAGTTCCTGTGCCCACCGCGTCTGCCGCGCGACGCGGCGTACCAGATGGTTTTCGGTCAGGCGAAGTTCGCGCCCCGATTGCGTGGTCACGCGCAGCACAGGCTTGGTGCCGGTCGCGAAAAATCCGGCGCTTGCGGTCGGATAGGGCTTGCCGTCAACGACAGCCAGGAAAGGCCGGCCTATCAGTTCGGCCACCTGACGCGCGCCTTCGCTGGTCTGAACCCAGGTGTCGGCGGTCACGCAGGGGTTGGTGGCCTCTATCGTTTCGCAGTAATACAGGTTGTTGTCACGGTTGATGCGGTCCAGGAACAGGATGCCCGGCTCGGCGTGGTCGTAGGTGGAGCGCATGATCTGTTCCCACAGTTCGCGCGCGCGCAATTTGCGGTACACCCAGAGGCCGTCGTCGCGCTGGTAGGCGCCGGCTGCGCGGGTGTCGGACGAAGGTTCGGCGCGGTGCACCAGTTCCACGTCGGCGTCCTTTTCCACGGCCTGCATGAACAGGTCGGTCACGCCTACCGATATGTTGAAATTCGACAGGTCGCCGGCGTCCTTGGCGTGGATGAAAGATTCGATGTCCGGATGGTCGCAGCGCAGCACGCCCATTTGTGCGCCGCGCCGGCTGCCGGCGGATTCCACGGTTTCGCAGGAGCGGTCGAACACGCGCATGTAGGACACCGGCCCCGAGGCGCGCGACTGCGTGCCGCGCACCAGCGCGCCGACCGGGCGGATGGCGGAAAAGTCGTAGCCCACGCCGCCGCCGCGGCGCATGGTTTCGGCGGCCTGGGCCAGCGCCGTGTAGATGCCCGGGCGGTCGTCCATGGCTTCGGTGATGGAGTCGCCCACGGGCTGCACGAAACAGTTGATCAGGGTGGCCGACAGCGTGGTGCCGGCGGCCGAATTGATGCGGCCGGCCGGCACGAAACCGTGTTCCTGTGCGGCCAGGAATTTCTGTTCCCATTGCGCGCGGCGCTCTTCCTGCTCCAGCGCGGCCAGCGCGTGCGCGACACGGCGGCGCACTTCGGACACCGTGGTTTCGGAGCCCTTGGCGTATTTTTCGACGAGCACCTCGCCGGAAATTTCCTGCGCGGGCAGGCAGGCGATGCGTTCTTCTTCGGAAATCGGGACCAGGTCGATCTGTTGCATGTCGTTTTGCCTCCAGGAATTTGCCCAGCATACGCCGCTTCGCGCGGGCGGGGAATATTGACAAAACGGCCCGGAATGGTTCTCCCGCGGCTGGCCTGGAAAGGCGCCGGAAAGTTGCCGGTGGCATAAGTTCCGCGCGTGCCGGGTAAAACCGCGGGGCGCGCAGCGAGCGTCGCAGGGCCAAAGTGGCCGCTGCTTGCAGCGGCAGGGCGGAGTGCGGCAATGCTGCGGCGACAAGGCGAACCGGCTGCTCCTGGGGAGCGGCCGGGGGCGTCATGCCTGGCCGGCGCCCGCCTTCCGGCCATGAATGTGCCGCCCACGCGGAAAGTCGTGGGCCATGGGCGCGCGCGCCCCCGCGCGCCTAATGCATCAACAACCGGGCGGTGTGGCGGGCGATCATCCATTCCTCGTCGGTGGGGATGACCAGCGCGGTCACGCGGCTGTCCGGGCGCGAAATGCAGGCGGCCTGGCGCGCGTTGGCGTCGGCGTCGAAATCCAGGCCCAGCCAGGCGCATTCGCTGCACACGCGCGCGCGTACCTGCGCCGAGTGCTGGCCTATGCCGGCCGTGAATACCAGCGCGTCCAGCCCGCCCAGCGCCGCGGCCGCGGAGCCGATTTCACGCACGATGCGGTAACAGAACAGGGCGATGGCTTCGCGCGCGGCCGGGTCGGCGGACGTTTCCAGCGTACGCATGTCCTGGCTGATGCCGGATACGCCCAACAGGCCGGAGCGCTTGTAGAGCAGGTCGGTCAGGCCTTCCACGCCCAGGCCGTGGTACTGCATCAGGTAGAGCAGCACGCCGGGGTCGAGGTTGCCGCAGCGCGTGCCCATCATGAGCCCGTCCAGCGCCGTGAAACCCATGCTGGAGGCGACGCTTTTTTGGTCCTTGAGCGCGCACCAGCTGGCGCCGTTGCCCAGGTGCAGCACCAGCACGCGGCCGCCGGCGCGCGCGCCCAGGTGTTGCGGCAGCACGCCCGCGATGTATTCGTAGGACAGGCCGTGAAAGCCATAGCGGCGCACGCCGTCCTGCGACAACGCGCGCGGCAGCGCGAACATTTGCGCGAGCGGCGGCTGGCTGCGGTGAAAAGCCGTGTCGAAACAGCCGATTTGCGGCAATTCCGGCCGCAGCGCGGCGAGCGCGCGCACCGCGGCCAGGTTGTGCGGCTGGTGCAGGGGCGCGAGCGGTACCAGCGCTTCGAGTTCGTCCACCAGCGCGGCGCCCAGCCGCTGCGGCGCGCTGTAGCGGCTGCCGCCATGCACGATGCGGTGGCCGGCCGCGCATACGTGCAGGTTTTCGTTGTGCGCGCCCAGCCAGTCGAGCAGGAAAGCCAGCGCGCCGCTATGCGCGCGCGCCGGGTCGGCCGCCAGCGCGGGTTCGCTTTCGGCCAGGATTTCGCCCTCGGCGCCCTTGCAGCGGAAATGCGCGCGCGCGCCCAGCCCGTCCAGTTGCCCGGACAGCAAGGCACGCTGCGCGACGCCGCTGGCGCCCATTTCGAACAACGCGAATTTCAGGCTGGACGAGCCTGCGTTCAATACCAGGATGACTTCGCGCATGGCTGGCTTCCTTCAGGCCGGCGCCTTGTTGCGCGCCTGGTGGTTGGCCACCAGCACCGCCACCGCGCAGGAGGCGATGCGCGAATGCATGGAATCGGCGCGGCTCGTGAGCACTATGGGCACCTTGGCGCCCAGGACGATGCCGGCGGCCTGGCCGTCGGCAAAATATTCCACCTGTTTGGCCAGCATGTTGCCGGATTCGAGGTCCGGCACCACGAGTATTTCGGCGTTGCCGGCCACCAGCGACTTGATGCCCTTGGTGCGTGCGGCCATCAGCGACACCGCGTTGTCGAAAGCCAGCGGGCCGTCCAGTTCGCCGCCGGTGATCTGGCCGCGGTCGGCCATTTTGCACAGTGCTGCGGCATCCAGCGTGGAGCGCAATTTGGGCGTGACGGTTTCGACCGCCGACAGGATGGCCACCTTGGGCCGGTCCATGCCCAGCGCGTGGCACAGGTCGATGGCGTTCTGCACGATATCCACCTTTTCTTCCAGCGAGGGCTCGATATTGACGGCCGCGTCGGTAATGAACAGCGGATGCGGATAGGCCGGCACGTCCATCAGGAACACGTGCGATATGCGCCGCGCCGTGCGCAGGCCGGTGGCGCGCGACACCACTTCGGCCATCAGTTCGTCGGTATGCAGGCTGCCTTTCATGAGCGCCTGGGCTTCGCCGCGGCGCACCAGTTCCACGGAAATCGCCGCGGCGGCATGGCTGTGCGGCACGTCCACGATTTGCGTGTCGTTCAAATCCAGCCCGAAAGTGCGTGCCGTGGCGCGGATTTTGGCGTCCGGACCCACCAGCAGCGGGCGGATCAGCCCGGCGTCGCGCGCACCCAGCGCGCCTTTGAGCGACGCTTCGTCGCAAGGATGGGCGACCGCGCAGGCCAGTTTGGGCAAACCTTCGGTGAGCGCCATCAACTGCTTGTAGCGCGCGTTGCGGTCGTGCAATTGCACTTCCGGCAGCATGATGCGCGGGCGCTTGACCTTTTCGCGCGGAGCCAGCACCTCGGCCTGACCGCGTATGACTTCCAGACCGTCCTGGTTGGTGCACAGGCAGTCCATGATGATGTGGCGGTTATGTTCGAATTTGCGCGCCGCCGTCACGCGTATGGTGACGGTGTCGCCTATGCCCACCGGGCGCGAAAAGTGCAGCGACTGGTCCACGTATATGGTGCCGGGGCCGGGGAATTGCGTGCCCAGCACGGTGGATATCAGGGCGCCGCCCCACATGCCGTGCGCGATCACCTCGCGGAACATGCTGGATTTGGCGTAATCGGGGTCGACGTGGGCGGGATTCACGTCGCCCGACATGACGGCGAACAACTGGATGTCCTCGGCACGCAAGGTGCGCGAGAGCGTGGCGGTATCACCGACCTTGATTTCGTCGAAAGTGCGGTTCTCGATAAATTGAGTTTCGGTCATGGCATACCTGCTTGGGTGGGGGTTCAAAGGCCGGTTTTGGCGTGTTGCACTGCGCAAATCCAACTCGGATATTTCTAGCATAGGCTTTGGCGATTGGCGGAATTTGACCGCAATCAACGTTTGTTGCGTTGCAGCGTACCGATTTGAAGGGCATTAGGCATGAATTTACGAAGAAAGTGCAGCGCACTTGATGCCGGCCGGCCGGAATATTTGGCTCCTGGACTGCAAGGCGGTTTTCGGCGCCGCGCGCAGCGCCGTCTGCACTGTGGCGCGCCCGCCGCGGCGCGGCTTTGTGCGTGGGGGTGCGTGCTAGAATCGCCCGCTCGCGTGCGCTGCCGGTGATGGCGGCATCCGGCGGGCAGTGCCCGCGTGCCGGCGGGCCTGGCCCGCATGCATGCATCGCGCGCGACACGACAATTACAGCCGCAATCGACTACCCAGCAACACCGAGAGCGCCATGACTTCCCCTCCCGAGCGCATCGTGATCGCCACGCGCGAATCGCGCCTCGCCCTTTGGCAGGCCGAACACGTGCGCGCCCGCCTGGGCGCGCTATATCCGGCCGCGCGCATAGAATTGCTAGGCATGACCACGCGCGGCGACCGCATACTTGACCGTCCGCTTTCCAAGGTGGGCGGCAAGGGCCTGTTCGTCAAGGAACTGGAAGTCGCGCTGCTCGAAGGTCGCGCCGACCTCGCTGTGCATTCCATGAAGGACGTGCCCATGCAGATGGGCGACGAATTCCGCCTGGCCGCCGTATGCGAGCGCGAAGTGCCGTTGGACGCATTCGTGTCCTCGCGCTACGCAAGCCTCGAAGACATGCCGCCCGGCGCCGTGGTGGGCACCTCCAGCCTGCGCCGCGAGGCGCAACTGCACGCGCGCCACCCTTACCTTGCCGTGAGCCCGCTGCGCGGCAATCTCGATACGCGCCTGCGCAAGCTCGACGAAGGCCAGTTCGACGCCATCATCCTCGCCGCGGCCGGCCTCAAGCGCCTGGGCCTGGGCGAGCGCATACGCGCCGTGCTGCCCGCCGCCGATTCCCTGCCGGCGCCCGGCCAGGGCGCGCTGGGCATAGAAATTCTGACGGCGCGCCAGGATTTGGCCGGGTGGCTCGCGCCGCTCGAGCACGCCGCCACGCGCGCCTGCGTAAGCGCCGAACGCGCCGTCGCGCGCGCGCTGGCGGGTTCCTGCGAAGTGCCGCTGGCGGCATTTGCCGAACTGGACGGCGGGCAACTGCAGTTGCGCGCGCTGGTGGCGCTGCCGGACGGCTCGCAAATCGTCGAAGCGCGCGCCAGCGGTGCGCCCGAAGCGGCCGAAGCGCTCGGTCTGCAGGTCGCCCAGGAATTGCGCGAGCGCGGCGCCGACGACATCCTGCGCCAGTTGACCGCATGATGGCCGAGCGCCATTTCGAGCCGGCCGGGGCCGCGCCGGCGCTGGCCGGGCACAGCGTGGTGGTGACACGCCCGCGCGCCCAGTCCGAGCCGTTGGCCGCCCGCATACGCGCGGCGGGCGGCGTGGCCATCGTGTACCCGCTGCTCGCCATCGAAGATGCGGACGATCCGGCCGAACTCGAAAATGCCTGCCGCCGCCTGGGCGACTACCAGTACGCCATGTTCGTGAGCCCCAACGCGGTCGAACGTGCGCTCACCTACATCCTGGCGCGCCGCGACTGGCCGCCCCAGCTGCGCGTGGCCGCCGTGGGCGCCGCCACCGCCAGCGCGCTGGCGCGTCACGGCATCGCCGGCGTCATCGCGCCGCAGCAGCGTTTCGATTCCGAAGCCCTGCTGGAACTGCCCGAATTGGCCGAACATCAGGTGCGCGGCCGCCGCGTCGTGGTATTTCGCGGACAGGGCGGGCGCGAACTGTTCGCCGATACCTTGCGTGCGCGCGGCGCCCTGGTCGATCATGTGCAATGCTACCGGCGCGTGGCGCCCGCGGGCGGCATCGAGGCGCTGCTGGCGAGCGGCGCCGATGCGATGGCGGTCAGTTCTTCGGAAGGCCTGCGCAACCTCTGGCAATTGCTCGATGCGCGCGGCCGCGACTGGCTTGCGGCGCTGCCGCTATTCGTGCCGCATGCGCGCATCGCCGAACAGGCCGCGGCGCTGGGATTGCAGAACGTCGTGCGCTGCGGCGCCGGTGACGATGGGCTCATGGAAGCTTTGATGCAGCATTTTGCGCAGGACATGCACTGATGTACGAACCCGCTCCGGCACTGGAAGCGCCGTCCCCGGTCGCCGCGCCGCACCGGCGCCGCCCGCCGGCCGCGCTCTGGGTGGGCCTGGCCGCGCTTGCCGTGCTGGGCTGGCAGGCCTGGGACTATCACACCCGCGTGGGCGACATGCAGGAACAGCTCGCGCGCCGGCTCGCCGAAGGCGACGTGGCCGTGCGCGAGGCGCGCGACGCCGCCAAACAGTCGGCCAACCTGCTCGAAGCCCTGCAGGCGCGCACCGCCTCGGTGGAAGCCCGTCTGGCGCAGGAACAAAGCCATGGCGCCGCGGTGGAACAGATTTACCAGGAACTTGGACGCACCCGCGACGACCGTGTGCTGGCCGACGTGGAACAGGCGCTGGTGCTGGGCGCGCAGCAATTGCAGCTGGCCAGCAATGTCGAAGCCGCGCTGCTCGCGCTATCCAGCGCCGACGCGCGGCTCGCGCGCCATAACGCGCCGCAGTGGTCGGCCCTGCGCCAGGCCATCGCGCAGGATACCGAGCGTCTGAAGGCGCTGCCGACCGCCGACGTAAGCGGCATGGCGGCGCGCCTGGATAGCGCCGTGGGCATGCTGGACAAGCTGCCGCTGGCGTTTGAACCGGCCGCGCAGATCAAATCGGCCGCGCCGGCCGAGGGCGGCGCGGGCAGCGACCGCTACGCGCAACTGGGGCGCGAACTGTGGCAGGAATTCAGCTCGCTGCTGCGCGTGGAGCGCCTGGACCGGCCCGCGCCGGAATTGCTGTCGCCCTCGCACGCGCTGTTCCTGCGCGAAAACCTGCGCCTGCGCCTGCTCGGCGCGCGCCTGTCGCTGCTGCAGCGCGACGCCAGAAGTTTCCGCGGCGACCTGCAGCACAGCCTGGACTGGCTGGAGCGCTATTTCGACAACAATGCGCGCGGCGTGCAGGCACTGGTCGTCACCATCAAGGAATTGCTCGCGACCGACATCGCGGTGGCGATTCCCAACCTGGACGACAGTCTTAACGCGCTGCGCAAGCTTACCGCCCAGCCGGCCGCCGACGTGCCGCCGCTGCCGGTGCGCGAGGCGCCGCCGCGCAAGGGCGCCAAAGCGCGCTGAACATGAACGCCGACAGCACCCTGGCCGCCCCGACCGCCGCCGCCGCGCCCACCGCGCCGGCCGGCGAGGCGCGCCGCGGCGGGTTTTCCGGACTGCGTACGCTGTTCTGGCTGATCGCGCTGTTCGCGCTGGCGGTGGCGCTGGCGGTGAGCGCGCAATACAACCAGGGCTATGTGTTGCTGCAATGGATGCCCTACCGCATCCAGATGTCGGCCAATCTGTTCCTGCTGCTGCTGGTGCTGGTGTTCTGGGCCGGCTACGTGATCGTGCGCGTGCTGGGCGGTGCGCTGGGCATGCCGCGCGCGGTGGCGGAATTTCGTGCCCGCCTGCACGACGCGCGCAGCCAGCGCGCGCTGGCCGATGCCATGGCGCTCAATCTTGCCGGCCGCTACGGCCAGGCGCTCAAACAGGCGCAAATCGCCTATGCGGGCGGTGCGGCGCCGGGCCTGGCGGCGGTGCTGGCCGGGCGCTCCGCCATGGCCATGCGCGACGAGGCGCGCGCGGCAGAGTGGTTCGCGCGCGCCGCGCAGCACGACGGCGAAATTCGCACCGCGCGCCTGCTCACCGAAGCCGAAGGTTTGCTGGCCCAGCGGCGGTTCACCGAGGCGGCCGATCGCCTGCACAGCCAGGCCGCCGGCGGTGGCCGTCACCTGGCCGCGATGCGGCTGGCGCTGCGCGCCGCCGAAGGCGCCGGCGATTGGGATGCGGTACTGCGTCTGGCGCGGCAGATGCAGAAGCGCAAGGCGCTCACGCCGGAACAGGCGGCCAGCGTGCTGCAGCGCGCGCATTTGCGCAATGTGGCGGCGCGCGATGCCGACGCGTCCGAACTCAATCAGTACTGGACCGCCCAACCGGCCGCCGAACGCGCCGACCCGATACTCGTGCTGGCTTATGCGCAGGGCCTCATCAAGGCCGGCAATGGCGCCGCGGCGCAAAAGCTCATCGAGGAGGGCCTGGAAAAATCCTGGGACAGCCGCCTCGCGCTGTTGTACGCCGAATGCCCCGGCGTGGACGTGCTGCCGCGCCTCATGCGCGCCGAACGCTGGCTGCAGCGCCAGCCCGAGGACGCCGATCTGCTGCTCGCACTGGGCCGCATGTGCGTGGCGGCGCAACTATGGGGCAAGGCGCAAAGCTATCTGGAGGCCTCCCTGGCATTGCTGCCTTCGCGCGCCGCCATGCTGGAACTCGCGCTGCTGCACGAAAAGCTGCAGCACGGCGAAGAAGCCGCGGCGTCGTTCCGCGCCGCCGCGCTATTCGACCAGCAGGACTGAGCTCCCGCGATCGTGGCATCGGTTGCCGCGGCATGGCGCGGGCGCCGCATTGCGCGGGGCTCGACCGCGTCGGAATTTTTTACATGGCTTTCCAAAAACTGTCCGGGGCGGCACGAATCCCTATGGCAAAACAATGCCTTGTGCTTCTAGTGTCGCGCCGGCCCATGGCTTGCTTGCAAGATTGTCGGTAATTCCGCCGTCCTATAGCGAAGGAATGCTCATGCAATGCCCCAAAGCTTTTGCGCGTGCCGCGCTGGCTGCCGCCCTCGGTATCGCGGTGGCGGCCCCGGCGTCGGCCGCGGTATTCAGCGGCAATCTGTATTACACGCTGTTCTCGGGCGGGCCGAACGTATGGCGCGTCGGCTATTCGTACAACGATGCGACCCAGTCGTTCGCGCTGGGCAGTCCGGCCAATGTCGCCTCCACCTTCGGTGCCGACGGCATCATATTCGCCCCCAACGGCAATTTGCTCATAGGCGGGCAGAACTCCGGCAATGTGTATGAAGTAAATCCCGTCAGCGGTGCCCTCGTACATGTCCAGCACACCTCGACCGACAGCTATCACCTGGCGCTGGATCCCAACGGCGGCGCGGTGTACACGAGCACCTTCATGGGTCCGCTGCAAACCTTGTCCATGCCCATAGGCAGCGGGGTGGCGACGACCGCAATCAGCGGGGACGACGGCGGCATCACGCAAGTGGCGTTCGGAACCGGCGCAGCCGTGTTTTATGTGAATGGCAATCCGAACGGCGGCGGCAACCTCGGCACGATAGATCTGAGCAGCGGGGTGACCACGCGGATCCATTCCGGTGTGGCGCCGGCGCACGGCCTGATTTACGACCCGTACACTCAGCTCATGACGATGTTCGGCGCCGGCCAGACCGGCACCATGAGTGCCGCGGATGGCAGCGGTCTGCTTACCAGCGGCGCCATATTCGGCGTGAACGATTTCGACCAGGGTGCCGTGGACGGCCTGGGCCATGCCCTGGTCGCCGGGGCCGGTGCGATCACTTTCATCGACTACCACCTGTCGCACGACGTCACGAACCCGGACTACACCGTGAGCATAGGGGGCTTCGACGCCATCGACGACGTCGCGCCGCTGGCCGGTCCGGGCTCCAACCCGAATCCCACACCCGAGCCGGGCATGCTAACCCTGTTGGGTTTGGGGCTGGGCGGTGTGGCTATGCTGCGCCGGCGCAGCCGGTAAATTCGCGCGGGCGGGCGCTCTGAACCTGGGGGCGCGCTGCGCCCCTCTGACTTTGAAGCGGCGCCTCTCCAGCGGTCCGCGCCTGGCTGTCAATACTGGCTTGCCGCGGCCGCCGGCATGCCGGGTGGCCCCCGGATATGCCACTGTCCCATACCCGGCGCAGTCGGAACGGCGTACCATAGTGACAGGCCGCATTACCCTGGCCGCCGCGCCCATCCGGCCATTTCGCTTGCCGGATTTTTTTCTGCAACGAAAGGTCGTGTCGCGCCGTGGCGCCGGTATGCATGCCGGCAGCCGCCGCTGCGCTCCATCCGGGAAGTGAACCAGCTTGTCTTACGATCGAATTTCCCTCCCCGCCGCCGCGCGGGAAACGCCCGCCGAACAACTGCCAGCCTGCCCGGTGCCGGATTATCTGGAACAGGTGTATTGGTGGGCCTATGTGCGGCCGGCGGCGCTACGCCTGTTCGAACGCCCCTGGCTGGTCAATCTGATCCTGTTCGGGCGTTATCGCGCACTTTGCGACGCCGCACTGGCAGAACTCGGTACGCCGGCCTGCGGCCGCATCCTGCAGGTGGCCTGTGTATATGGTGCGCTCACGCCGCGCCTGTATGCCGGCCTCGCGCCCGGCGCGACGCTGGACGTGGTGGATGTGCTGCCGCAGCAACTGGCCAATCTGCACGCCAAACTGCCTGCCGGCCATGGCGTGCGGTTGCTGCAGCAAAATTCCGCCGCGCTGGCCGTGCCCGACGCGAGCTATGACCAGGTGCTGGTGTTCTTTTTGCTGCACGAACAGCCCCAGGACGTACGCTGCCGCACGCTGGCCGAAGCCTGGCGCGTGACGCGGCCGGGCGGCAAACTGGTGATCGTGGATTACCACCGCCCGCAGGCCTGGCACCCGCTGCGCCCGCTCATGCACGCCGTGCTGGGCCTGCTGGAACCTTATGCGCAAGATTTATGGCGTGCCCCGATCGCCGAGTTTCTGCCCGCCGATGCGCGCCAGGCGCCGCTGGACCAAACCCTGCATTTCGGCGGCCTGTACCAGAAAATCGTGTTGCGGCGCTGAGCGCGCCCAAGGCCGTGACGCCGGCACGCGCCGGCGCCCGGGTCAGCGCCCCAGCCGGCGCAATTGTTCGACATGCAGTATGGCCGCGCGCAGCGCTTCATCCGTGGCTGCGGCGCCATTCAGGGCGACCGCTTCGTCTATGACCTTGTAGGCCAGCACGAGCAGGCCGCGCAGTTTTTCGAAGGCGATGGGGTTGTCGTGCGAGCACAGGCTGGTGTCCTTGCGCAGCACCGCATCGAGCACGCCCGGTTCGAGCAGCTGCAGGCCGCACAGATCGGCCGATAGCGCGATTTCATGCACGATTTCGTCGAGTTCGCGCCCGTAATGTTCAAGTCCCGACATGTTGGGGTTCCGCTTGATAGTTGCCGCCGCGCGCGCAGCCCCTGCCGCAAGTTCCGCGCGGTGCCGGCCCGGCGGGCCGTAGCCGCCATGCTAGCGCATTATGCTGTGGTGCAGCATGGCGCGCGCCGCGCATGTCCGCCAGCGCCGCGTGGGGCCGAAAAATGTTCCGCCGCTTTGACTGCTCGTCTGGGCACGCGGCACGCCAGCCGATACACTGGTATTTTTGTGACGATTGCTGCGGTGCGAACAGGCAAGCCATGAGCGAACAGAGCGGCAAATCCGTGGTGCGCAGCGTGTTTTACGTGTCGGACGGCACCGGCCTCACGGCCGAGGTGCTGGGCCACGCCTTGCTGGCGCAATTTCCCGGCCTGAACGCGCGCGAACTGCGTCTGGGCGGCATAGACAGTTTCGAGCGCCTCTATGCGGCGGTCGATCAGGTCAAGAGCGCCGGTGAGGCCGACGGCGTGCCGCCGCTGGTGTTCGCCACGCTGGTGCACGAAGAGTGGGCGCAGGCGCTGGAAGCGCTGGACTGCGAATTTTTCGACCTGTTCGACATGTTCCTGGGGCGCATGGAAGGCGCGCTGGGGCAAACGTCGCACCGCCTCATGCGCGACCCCGAAGATGTGGTGGCGGTGTGCGATTTGCGCGCGCGCATGGAAGCCATCAATTTCGCGCTCGCGCACGACGACGGCGTGACCGATGCGCGCCTGGGCGAAGCCGAAGTGATACTGATAGGCGTATCGCGCAGCGGCAAAACTCCCACCTGCCTTTACCTGGCCATGCAGCATGCCGTGAAGGCCGCCAATTACCCGCTGATTCCGGAAGATTTCGACCGCGGCCGGCTGCCCCCGGCGCTATCTGCAGTGCGCGACAAACTGTTCGGCATTACGGTTGCGCCGCAGCGCCTGGCCCAGGTGCGCAGCCAGCGCCGCCCGGGCAGCCAGTATGCGGCGCTGGAAAATTGCCGGCAGGAACTGGAAGCCGCGCGCGCCATGATGCAAGCCGAAAACATACCCTGGGTGGATAGCACGGCGCTGTCGGTGGAAGAATTGTCGGCCGCGATACTCAAGGCGCGCGGCATCAAGGGCTGCGGCTAGGTCGGCGCGCTGGGCGGGTTTGTGGCGCGGCCGGCCGGCCCGCAGCGGCCCCAGGTACTGGCATGCCCCGGTCGCTAACGCAGCGCTTCGTTCAACACCATTGCCAGCCGCACGCCCGCGCGCGCAAGCTGTTGCGCGACCACGCGGTTGGCATTGGCGACGTATTCGGGCGGTAGCTCACGCACGCCGTCCGCGCCGGGCGCCGGCAATTTGCCATAGGCGTGGGTTCTGGCCGCGCGGAAGGACTGCATGGCCCAGCGCGCCGGGTCGCCGGCCGACCATTCCCCGATCTGGCGCGGCGTGGTGCGCGCGATGAGCCGCTCAGCGGCGGCTTGCGGCGTTTTGCCCAGCGCGCGCACGAATTCCGTGTCCCAGTAATGGTGTAATGACCCCGCCGCGCGACCCGCGGCACGCACCTGTTTGTCGTTGCCGCCGGCATCGTGGTCGCTCGCGGCATGCAGGGGCTGGTGC
>JAEUNN010000423.1 GCA_016791085.1 Rhodocyclaceae bacterium
CAAGTAAGCCGGCGTATTCCGCAAACACAGAATCCAGGAGAGCATGATGGCAGCCATACCGGGACACGCCGACGCCAGCCACGGCCACGAACACGATCATCATCACCCGACCGGCTTCATGCGCTGGGTCACCACGACCAATCACAAGGACATCGGCTCGATGTACCTGTGGTTCAGTTTCGCGATGTTCCTGGTCGGGGGCGTCATGGCTCTGGTGATCCGGGCGGAATTGTTCCAGCCCGGATTGCAGTTCGTCGAGCCTGAATTTTTCAACCAGATGACCACGCTGCATGGGCTCATCATGGTGTTCGGCGCCATCATGCCGGCTTTCGTGGGCTTCGCGAACTGGCAGATTCCGCTCATGATCGGCGCTTCCGACATGGCGTTCGCGCGCATGAACAACTGGAGCTTTTGGCTGCTGCCGCCTGCCGGTACGCTGCTGGTGCTGTCCATGTTCATGCCGGGCGGCTCGGGCGGGGTGGGCTGGACGCTCTATCCGCCGCTGTCCACGCAAATGGGCATAGGCATGGACTTCATGATTTTCGCCGTGCATATACTGGGCATGTCGTCGATCATGGGCTCCATCAACATCATCACGACCATCCTGAACATGCGCGCACCGGGCATGACGCTCATGAAAATGCCGCTGTTCTGCTGGACCTGGCTCATCACGGCCTATCTGGTCATCGCGGTCATGCCGGTGCTGGCCGGCGCGGTCACCATGATTTTGTGTGACCGGCATTTCGGCACCAGCTTTTTCAATGCCGCGGGCGGCGGGGATCCGGTGCTGTACCAGCACGTATTCTGGTTTTTCGGCCACCCCGAGGTGTACATCATCGCGATTCCGGCGTTCGGCGTGGTGTCGCAAATCATCCCGGCGTTTTCACGCAAGCCGCTGTTCGGCTATGCGTCCATGGTGTATGCCACCTCATCGATCGCCATCCTGTCCTTCATCGTGTGGGCGCACCACATGTACACGACCGGCATGCCGGTCGCCGGCCAGCTTTACTTCATGTATGCGACCATGCTGATCGCGGTGCCGACCGGCGTGAAGGTGTTCAACTGGGTTGCCACGCTTTACAAAGGCTCGCTCACCTTCGAGGCGCCCATGCTGTTCAGCCTGGGTTTTCTGTTCCTGTTCACGCTGGGCGGCTTTTCCGGGCTGGTGCTGTCCATGACCGCCGTCGACGTGCAACTGCACGACACCTACTACGTCGTGGCGCACTTCCACTACGTCATGGTGGCGGGCGCGCTGTTCTCCGCGTTCGGCGCCGTGTATTACTGGATTCCCAAGTGGACCGGCCACATGTACGACGAAGGCCTGGCCAAGCTGCATTTCTGGCTGTCGCTGATATTTTTCAACCTTACCTTCTTCGTGCAGCACTTCCTCGGTCTGGCCGGCATGCCGCGCCGCATTCCCGATTACGCCCAGCAGTTCGCGGAATTCAACAAGATTTCGTCGATCGGCGCCTTCGGCTTCGGACTTACACAGTTGCTGTTCCTGTACATCGTGATCAAGTGCATCAAGGGCGGGCCGAAAGCTGCCGCCAAACCTTGGGACGGCGCGGAAGGTCTGGAATGGACGGTGCCTTCGCCGGCGCCTTACCACACCTTCGAAACTCCGCCCGTGGTGAAGTGAGCGGCATGCAACACAGTGTGCCAGCCGACGTGGACAAGCGCCGCGAAAACCTGCGCCTTGCGCTGGGGTTGGCCTTGGTCGCGGTGGCGTTTTTCGTCGGCTTCATGCTCAAGGTGTGGTGGATGAAATGAGCGTGCTCGCGCAAAATTCGCGCACGCTGTGGCGCCTGTCGGGCATGGCCGTGGTGATGTTCGCCTTCGGCTTTGCCTTGGTGCCGTTTTATTACCGTATCTGTGAAGCGCTGGGCGTGAATAACCTGGTCGGCCGCGCCGACGCTTCGGTGGCCAATACCCAGGTCGATTACAGCCGCAGCGTGAGCATCGAATTCGACACCAACACGCGCGATTTGCCCTGGAATTTCCGTGCTTTGAGCAACGTGCGCGATGTCCATCCGGGCCAGCTGGTGCAGGTCGATTTCGAAGTCGTGAACACGCGTGGCGATCCGGTCACGGGCCAGGCCATACCGAGTTTCAGTCCGGCTCGTGCGGCACAGTATTTCCACAAGCTCGACTGTTTTTGTTTCGATCGCCAGACCCTCAAGGCCGGCGAGCGGCGCGTGATGCCGGTGGTATTCGTGCTGGACCGTAACGTTCCGCCCGACCTGGGTACGGTAACCCTGTCGTATACGTTTTTCGACGTGCCGGCCGCCGCGGGCGGTGGCAAGACATGAATGAGCCCGACCCGCAGCCGCGCCGCGCCACCCTGTTCGACACGCTGCGTGCCGTGCTGGGGGCCTTCGTGGGGATACGCAAGCGCTCGAGCGGCGACTTCGACATGGGCTCGCTCAATCCGGTCCACGTGGTTATCATCGGCGTCGCAGCAGCTGCAATTTTCGTGCTGACTATCGTGTTCGTCGTGCGCATGATCGTCAGTTCGGTATAAACGTTCAGGAGGTAAAACAATGAGTCAACAACAACATCAGGCGCCCTACTATTACGTGCCCGCCCCCTCCGCATCGATGATCTGGGGGTCCGGCGCGCTGCTCTGTCTCGCCTTGGGCACCATATTCTGGATCAACGGAAAAGGCGTCGGCCCCTGGCTGGTTCTGGCCGGGTTCGGCCTGCTGCTGGTCATGCTGCGCAAGTGGTTCGCCTCGGTGATCGGCGAATCCGAAAGCGGGTCTTACTCCAAGCGCGTGGACGTGTCGTTCCGCTGGAGCATGAGCTGGTTCATCTTTTCCGAAGTCATGTTTTTCGCAGCGTTTTTCGGCGCCCTGTTCTATGCACGCGTGCTGTCGGTGCCGGATTTGGCCACGCTGGAAAGCCAG
This sequence comes from Rhodocyclaceae bacterium, assembly GCA_016791085.1. Taxonomy (GTDB): domain Bacteria; phylum Pseudomonadota; class Gammaproteobacteria; order Burkholderiales; family Rhodocyclaceae; genus JAEUNM01. Next base: position 2,907 of record JAEUNN010000423.1, read on the forward strand.
GCGCTGCTGTGGCCGGGCGCCAAAACCGCCTGGCCGAATGCCGGTCCGGCGTTCCGCGAAATGTTCTCGCCCATGCACGCCATGGGCATTCCGGCCATCAATACGCTGTTGCTGCTCAGTTCCGGCGTGACGCTCACCTGGGCGCACTGGGGCCTGCTCGAAAACAAGCGCGGCCAGCTCAAGATGGGGCTGTTCGCAACCATCGCGCTGGGCGTGGTATTCCTGTTCCTGCAGGCGTACGAATATTTCGAGGCTTACCAGCACCTGAACCTCAAGCTCACGACGGGAATTTACGGTTCCACGTTCTTCCTGCTGACGGGGTTCCACGGCTTCCACGTGACCTTGGGCGCGATCATGCTCACGGTGATCTTTTTCCGCGTCATGAAAGGCCACTTCCGGCCCGATCACCACTTCGGCTTCGAGGGCGTCGCCTGGTACTGGCACTTCGTGGACGTGGTGTGGCTGTTGCTGTTCATATTCGTCTATTGGCTCTGAGCGACACGAATCATCCGAAGGAGGAGGAGGGGGCAAAACCACATATACCCCCCGGTCGACACTGAGGGTATCGACCACTCGCGCCGCACAGTGTGCGGCGCTTTTATTTGCTGAATCAGAGGTGGTCGGAAATCAGACCGAAGTGGTAAGCCGCCATCAGCATGAGGAACAGGAACACGGATAGTCCCACACGCATGGTTAGCGCCTTGACGGCGCGCCTGGATTGGCCTTTGTCCTTGAACACGAAGAACAGGGCGGAAAACAGGCTGATCAATATGAACGCCAGAAACAGCAGAACCAGATATCGCATTTCGAATTACGCGCGCGGCGAGTGAAGCAGCCGGATTCCCCGGCGCTAGCGGGACCTCGCTGCAATGCGACCGATTATCCTACATTCCTCAGGTGGACGCGCCCAGGCTGCGCGCGCGGCGTTCAGGCCGTTGCGCGCACCCCTCGCCCGTTACCCGGACCGATCATCCTACATTCCCTAGTCGACCGCTTCGATACCCCAATAAAGCCCTGAAATGCTTGATCTTCTTTCGCCTTGGCGAGAGCACCGAGGAGGTGAGCCCCGCTACGCACCCGATGGCACGACCGGCGCGCCGCCTGTCGTCGTTGCTCCTCCTTGCAGGGAGCGACCATGCGCGTCGTCGCGTCTAGCCAGACGACGCGCCAGCCGCACCCTCGGATGCGTCCAACTGAGGAATGCAGGATCATGACTTACCGTTTCAGGCCAGCGCTGTTGCCCGGCATTGCCGCCGCGATCATGCTGGGCGTGACGCTGGGCGCCGGGCGCTGGCAGCTTGCGCGGGCGCATTACAAGGAGCAGTTGCGCGAGCGCTTCGAGGCAGCACAGTCCATGCCTCCGGTCGAGATCGGCGGCGCGGAACTGGACGCGCGCGAACTCGAGTTCCATCCGGCCACGGCAACTGGGCGCTGGTTGCCCGAATATGCCATCCTGCTCGACAATCGCGTGCAGGGCGGCGTCGCCGGCTATGAACTCCTGATGCCCCTGCAATTGGCCGGAAGCACCCGCGTGCTGCTGGTAAACCGCGGCTGGGTGCGCTCCGGCGGGCGTCGCGAGCGCTTGCCGGAAGTGGCGACGCCGGCCGGCGAGTTGCGTGTGAGCGGGCGCGTGCGCATTCCCGGCGGCCGCTTTATGGAACTTGCGCCGGAAGCGGCCGGCAGCCGCATCTGGCAAAACCTCACGCTGGAGCGCTATGCCGGCTGGTCCGGACTGGCCTTGCAGCCATTTGTACTGGAGCAGACTTCTGCCGCCGAGGATGGCCTGGTGCGCGACTGGCCGGCGGTGGATTTCGGCACGGACCGCCATTACGGCTATGCGCTGCAGTGGTTTGCATTCGCCGCGATAACGGTGTTTTTGTTCCTGTTTTTATCTTTGCGCAAACTACCCGCATGAAACTTGCCCCGCGTACCACGCTATTACTGATCGCTGCGATCTGCGTTTTGCCTTTCCTCGGTTCCACGCTGGCCTACAAATTCTGGCGGCCCGATACGACCATCAATTACGGCGAACTGGTCACGCCGCGGCCGCTGCCGGCCGCCACCTTGCCTGCGCCCGACGGCGGCAAATTCGATACGGCCAGCCTGCGCGGGCGTTGGGTGCTGGTCCAGGTCGATGAAGCGTCCTGCGACGAGCGCTGCCGCTACAAACTTTATTCGATGCGTCAGGTGCGCGCCGCGGTGGGCAAGGACATGACGCGCATCGAGCGCCTCTGGCTCATGCCGGCGGCCGGCCGGCCGGATGAGGAATTGCTGCGCGCCGTGCCGGGCATGCAGATCGCCGCGGCGCCCTCCGCCGACATGCAGGCCTGGTTCGCACCGGCGACCGAGTTGCGCGACCATATCTGGCTGGTCGATCCGCTCGGCAATGTCATGATGCGCTACCCGGCGCGGCCGGACGGCAAAGCCATGATTCGCGACATCGAACGCCTGCTCAAATATTCGCGCGCCGGTTAGGCCGCCTCATTCCGTACTTCGAAGTACCGCCATGTTTTATCGCAAACTTGTACTTGCCACCACCGTCCTGACTTTTTTGCTGATTGTGCTGGGCGCCTATGTGCGCCTGTCCGACGCCGGCCTGGGCTGCCCGGACTGGCCCGGCTGCTACGGCAAAGCCAGCGTGATCCATGCCGCCGACGACATTGCGCGCGCCGAGGCGGCCAACCCCGATGGGCCGGTTACCGTCGCCAAGGCCTGGAAAGAAATGCTGCACCGTTATCTGGCCGGCAGCGTGGGCCTGTGCATACTGGCGATCGCCTGGCTCGCCTGGCGCGCCCCGCAGCGCGCGCGCCATGGACCGCTGTTGGCCACCGCGCTGGTGGGTGTGGTGGTGTTGCAGGGACTGTTCGGCAAATGGACCGTTACGATGCTGCTCAAGCCGGCCATCGTGACCGGCCACCTGATCGGCGGCATGACCACGCTGGCGCTACTGGTGTGGCTGTGCGCGCGCGAACTGTATGTGCCGTCGCCGCCGCGCCAACTGCCGCTTGCGGCCTGCCGGCTGGGCTTGGTGCTGCTGGCCCTGCAAATCGCGCTGGGAGGCTGGGTAAGCACCAATTACGCGGCGCTGGCGTGCCCGGACCTGCCGCTGTGCCGCGGCGAGGTCTGGCCGGCGATGGATTGGCACAATGCTTTCCATGTCGTGCGCGAACTGGGCCGCACCGCGGCCGGCGACATGCTGAGCACCGAGGCGCTCACCGCCATACATTGGGCGCACCGCCTGGGCGCACTGATCGTCGCGGCCTATCTGCTGGCCTTGGGCGTCCGGCTTGCCGGCACCGGCACGCGCGCGCTGGGCGCATGGCTGATTGCGGCCGTGCTGCTGCAGTTTTCGCTGGGGCTGGCCAACGTGGCATTCAGCCTGCCGCTGCTTTTGGCGGTACTGCATAACGCCGGTGCGGCGCTCCTGGTTTCCTTGATGGTCGTGGTAAACTTCGCCGCCGGGCCGAAAGCCCGCACTCAGTCTACATCCGGAGTACGGCATGAAAGCCTTGCTGCTTGATCCGCTCGCTGCACGGCACCGCCTGCACCAGTATTTCCTGCTCAC
>JAEUNN010000424.1 GCA_016791085.1 Rhodocyclaceae bacterium
AGCGAATATGGCTACACGCGCCTGAGCGACATGCTGGCCGCCATGTCCGACGTGGTGCGCGTGGTACCGGACGTACGCGGCGGCGACGTGAGCGTGATGCCGGCCGGCGAGGGCGACCCGGCGGACGGCGAAAGTTCGGAACTGGATGCCTACGCCGGCCCGCGCCTGCCGCCGCGCAGCCATCATCCCTGGGCCAGCCGGGCAAGGCTGGGCCAGTACGCCTTCGATGCCGACGCCGGGCGGCGCCGCAAAATACTGCAGACGCTGTTCCAGACCATGCACGAACGCGAACCGTTCACGCTCGCCGAGGTATTTGCGCGCGTGGTCCAGGATAGCGACACGCGCTCGGTCACCATTTCGGCGCTGGCAAAATATCAGCACATACTTTGGCAGTCGCGCGTATTCGTGCTGGAACGCGACCAGCAGGACAAACCCGTGCGCGACCGGCTCATGCGCCTGGAACCCGGCATCCTGTCGTCCGACGAACTGGTGCGACGTTACGAAGCGAGCATCGCGTACAAGCTCTACACGGCCAATCGCGGCAGCGCGGAACGCCTGACCCCCGAAATTCTTGCCGCCGTGCTGGGCCTGGAAGGCCAGGAAGACGCACTCGAATATTGTGCCGGACTCATTCCCGTACGCGGCGGTACGGCTCCGGGTGGGTTTCCGCGCGCGCCGGCCGGCAGCTCGGAAGCCGCGGAAATCGTCAATCCGGGCTGATACGGGCGGGACGGCGCGGCATCACCCGCTCCGGCACTTGCCGCGCGCATGCGGCACTTCGCGCGCCCGGTCGCGGAACTGTAAGCCCTTGTTAGCACTCTATGACAGGGAGTGCTAAATGTGCTACAGTCCAGCCATCCTTCAGGAGACAAACGCATGACCAACGCTCTGGCTTTGTACAACGTTCCGGTTCCCAGCACTGCGGGCAGCCTGGAAAGCTACATCCAGACCGCAAACCGTATTCCCCTGCTGACCGAGCAGGAGGAATTCGACCTCGCACGCCGCCTGCGCGACCATGGCGATATCGATGCGGCGCGCAAGCTCGTGCTGTCGCACCTGCGCCTGGTGATCGCGATTGCGCGCGGTTACCTCGGTTACGGGTTGCCGCACGCCGACCTCATCCAGGAAGGCAATATCGGCCTCATGAAAGCCGTCAAGCGTTTCGATCCGGAACGCGGCGTGCGTCTGGTGTCTTTCGCCATACACTGGATCAAGGCGGAAATTCACGAGTACATTCTGCGCAACTGGCGTCTGGTGAAAATCGCCACGACCAAGGCGCAGCGCAAGCTGTTTTTCAACCTGCGCAGCCTCAAGCAGGGCAGCCACAGCCTGTCCTCCGAAGAAGCCGGCGCGATTGCGCGCCAGCTCGCGGTAAAGCCCGAAGAAGTCGTGGAAATGGAAACCCGGCTGGGCGGCGGCGACCTGGCGCTGGAAGGCAGCCCGGACGAAGACGAACATTTTGCGCCCATCTCCTATCTGGCCGATCCGCACGCGGAACCGTCCGAAGTGCTGGAGCGCGAACAATCGCACCGTCTGCGCGATGAAGGTTTGCACGCCGCGCTGGCGGGCCTGGACGAACGCAGCCGACGCATCATAGAACGGCGCTGGCTCACCGAAGGCGAAGCCGCCACGCTGCACGAACTGGCTGCCGAGTACGGCGTGTCGGCCGAGCGCATCCGCCAGATCGAAGCCAAGGCGATGCAGAAAATACGCGGCCAGTTGCAGGCCCTGCACTAAGCCGCCGGCACCGCCGCAAAAAAGCCGCCCACGGGCGGCTTTTTTCATCTGACGGCCGCAACAGGCCGCGCTTAGCCTATCAGTTTGCGCAGGTCGTCGGCCATCGCGGCGGGTTCCATGCCGTAACGGAACATCAGACGCAAGCGGCCCTGCGGATCGAATATGAAGGTGGACGCGGTGTGGTCCATGGTGTAAGTGCCGGGCGTTTTGCCCTCGACCTTCTGGTAAAACACCTTGAATTCCTTGGCAACGGCCGCCGTCTGCGCCTCATCGCCGCGCAGGCCGAGAAATTCCGGGCCGAAATTCGGTACGTAATTGGCGAGCACTTCCTGCGTGTCACGCGCCGGATCGACCGTCACGAACAGCACTTGCAGGCGTCCGGCCTGCGGGCCCAGTAAGCGCTCCACTTCGCGCATGGCCGCCAGGCTGGTCGGGCAGAAATCCGGGCAATGCGTATAGCCGAAAAACAGCGCCACGGCCTTGCCGCGAAAATCCGCAAGCTGGCGTGCCTTGCCGGTGTGATCGACGAGACTGAATCCGCTGCCGAAATTGGCACCGGTAATGTCGACGCCGTTGAAGGACGGACCACGCTCCGCGCAGGCCGCCAGCCACAGCAGCACTACCCCGGCCGCGAGGAAACGCAGGTGGCGCATCAGAACGGGAGGTAGTGATCGACCAACAGCGCCGCGAACATCGCCGTCAGATAGAAAATCGAATAGCGGAAGGTGCGGCGCGCCAGCGCATCGGAATAGTCGCGCCACAGCATCCAGGCGTAGGCGACGAATATTCCGCCCAGAATCAGCGCGGCCACCAGATACACGGCACCGCTCATGCGTATCGCAAACGGCAGCAGGCTGATGCCGAACAACAGCAAGGTATATAGCAGTACGTGCAGGCGCGTGAATTCCGCCCCGTGCGTAACCGGCAGCATGGGCAGACCGGCGCGCGCGTATTCGCGCGTGCGATATAGCGCCAGCGCCCAGAAATGCGGCGGCGTCCAGGCAAATATGATCAGGAACAACAGCATCGCCTCGGTGCTGATTTCCCCCGTCACGGCAGCCCAACCCAGCACCGGCGGCATGGCGCCGGAGGCGCCGCCGATCACGATGTTCTGCGGCGTGGCGGGTTTGAGCACGATGGTGTAGATGATGGCGTAGCCGACGAAAGTCGCGAACGTCAGCCACATCGTGAGCGGGTTGACCCAGTGGTACAGCACGCTCAGCCCCATGCCGCCAAGAACGCCGGAAAACAGCAGGGTATCGAAACTGGCCACCTCGCCGCGCGGCAGCGGGCGCGCGCGCGTACGGGCCATGAGCGCGTCGATTTTTTGCTCGACCAGGCAATTCACCGCGGCCGCCGCGCCGGCCACCAGCGCAATGCCCAAGGTGGCGGCCAATACCGTGCCGGCCGGCGGCAGGCCGGGCACGGCCAGGAACATCCCTATCATCGCGCAGAATACGATGAGGGAATTGACGCGCGGCTTGGTGAGCAGGAAATACTGGTGCAGGCGGTGCCGTGCAGCGAGCGGATCAAGCAG
>JAEUNN010000425.1 GCA_016791085.1 Rhodocyclaceae bacterium
CGGTGCATGCAGAATGAACAGGAAAATGCGCTCAGGGCACGCATAGCCGAAATGTTGGCGCAAGGCCTGGTCACGCAAACCGAGCCGTTTCCGGAAACTGATCGTGAATTCGGCAACCTGCTTACCGAATTGCGCCATCTCGACCCGGAAGATCTTCAGGCCAAGCTGGTGCTGTCCGGCTTTACCGACAAGCCTTACGGCCCCGACCAGATGCGCTGTCAGGAGTGCATGTATTACCTGGTGCACCGCAAGTGGTGCGATCTGCCGGAATTGGCCGTACCTGTCGAGCCCAATTGGTGGTGCCGACTGTGGCGCATTTGAGCACAGATGCTAATCATTATCGGTTGTGGCAATTCCAACCGCAGCGACGACGGTGCCGGCGTTGCGGTCGCGCAGCGCCTGTTGGCCGCCCTGCGTGAGCGGCCGCAGCCGCGCGTACAGGTGTTCGACGCCGGCACGGGCGGATTGGACGTCATGTTCCAGGCGCGCGGCGCGGCACGGCTCATCATTGTCGACGCCGCCAAAAGCGGGGCGGAAGCCGGCGCGATATTCTGCGTGCCCGGCAACGAAGTCGTATTCAGCTACGAGCCGAGCTGGAATCTGCACGACTTCCGCTGGAACCACGCGATCGCCGCAGGCCGCAAGATTTTTCGCGAGAACTTCCCCAGCGACGTCACCGTGTACCTGATCGAGGCCGAAAGCTTTGCCTATGGCCTGGAATTGACGCCGGCCGTTGCCAGCTCGGTGGATCGCGTCACCGCAGAAATAAGCGATGCCATCTATTCCTACCCGGGCAGCGGTTGAGTGCAGCCCGGTGCCGGGCGCCGCCAGTGTGCGCGCCGGCAACATTTACCTTTCCAGCGAGTGCTGTGCCGCCTGTCTGGCCGGCGTGGAATCGGTCGCCGTACTCGAACGCGACGGCAAGCTCATGGTGGTGCCGCTCGCGGCAGGTTCCGCCGGTGGATTGCTGCTCAAGCGGCGCAATGCGCGCGGTGACCGCGTGATCCATGCCCAGGAAATTTTCCGGCGCTGCGGCTATCGCGAAAGCTTCGAGGAATGTCCCATAAGCATCTGCTGGAGCGCCGAACTTGCAGCACTTTTACTGGACGGAATCCCGGGCTCGCCAGGCCAACTGCAAACCTAGTTTGCAATATGAAAAACAACTGGACGGCACGCAGCACTACTTCTAGACTGTGAAACGCACGTAGATTGCCGTTGCGTCAATTATCAAAAGCAGCAGTCGGGGGATACATGGGGTCGTCGTTATCCGATGCACAAGTGGCTGCAGCTTTGCGCAGCGTCGAAGCAGACGCGGCAAGCGCGGAAGAAAAAGCGGCCATGCTCATGGAAATCGCCATGGGATTGCAGCTGCGCCCCAAATCCGTGGATCAGTTGCAGCAGGCCGTTTCACTGTACGAGCGGGCGCTCGATCTATGCCCCAAGGATGCACCCCTGCTGGCCGCGCGCGTGACGGCACGCCTGGGCACGGCTCTGCAGGCCTTGCCGGAAACCGGCACGTGTGCGCTGGAACGGGCGCGTGGCTGTTTCGATGCCGCACGCAGCACGCTCAAAGAGCGCGGCAGTGCCGAAGAACTGGCCGAACTCGACATGAATCTGGGCCTGGTGCTGCAGGCGCTGGCAGGCGCCGGACGGGCGCGCATCACGGATGCGATCCAGAGCTACCAGCGCGCCGTCAAGGTATTCGATCGCGAGCGCTACCCGCAGGAATACGCCATCCTGCACAACAATCTGGCCATCGCCTATCTGTCCATTCCGCTCGCCGACGAGCACGCCAAAATGCGCGAAGCATTGGCCGTGCAGTCGTTCGAAGAAGTGCTCAAGGTGATCACCCTGGTCGATCATCCCAGCGAATATGCCATGGCCCAGAACAACCTGGGCAACGCGCTGCAGTACGCGCACTCCGGCCACCCGCTGGACAACAGCCTGCGTGCGCTGGCGGCTTACGATGAAGCGCTGCGCGTGCGCAATCCGCGCGACACGCCGCTCGAATACGCGAACACCATCGCCAACAAGGCCAACGTGCTGCGCAACCTGCCCGCGCCCGACGCAGGCCAGAGCAACCTGCTGGCCGCGCGCGCGCTGTACCGCGAAGCTTGCGACATATTCGAACTGGCAGGTCAGCGCGCCGGCGCCGCCATCGTGCGCGAAGCCCTGGCCGAGCTGGAACAGGATATGCGCGAGCTTGGCGCGGCGGCGCCCGGCAGCATCGCCTCGGCGTCCGCCCCCTGACCGCCCCTTCCCGACAACCCCCAACCATGACAGAACTCATACAAGATTTTTTGGCTGGCCGGCTCACGTTCGCAACCGTGCTGCTGTGGACCTTCTGCACCCTGCTGCTGGCCATGGCGGGCGGCGCACTGATGGGCATGCGCATTGCGGGCAAGGATCTAGGCAATCAGCTGGCCGCGCTGATCGGCGCGTTTTTCGGGCCCATGGGCGCAGTGCCGGGCGTACTGCTCGGCCTTTCGGTGCTTGCATGCTTAAGGTAGTGAGCATCATGTGGGACATGTTTTCAAATACCTGCCGGCTGTTTTTCAAGGGAAAACTATTCCGCGATCCGCGTGCCGTGCTGCGGCGCTGGCTCATAGGCTTCGCCCTGGCCTCGCTCATGGTGCTGCTGCTCGGCCTGGCGGGCTTGCCGACCTGGCTCGTGGTCGGCCTCAGCGCGCTCGTGACCGGCGCGCTGCAGCCATTTCTGTTCAAGGACCTGAAGTACCAGTAGCGGCCCCGCCATGAATGCCAGTGTCAATACTGCCGGCCTGCAAAGCATCGCCGAAACGTCTGCGGCCGATCTGGAGCGTCTGGTCCAGGCAATCACGCGCCTCGAAGCCGTCGTATCCGGCTGGGACGAAAGCCATGCGCTCACCGTGCAGGCCCTCAAAAGCGCGATCGAACATTTGCACAAGGAAGCGCTGCTGCGCCTGATCCGCGCCCTCAAGGACGACCCCGCCGCGGCGCCGCGCCTGCGCGAAGCGCTGGCCGATCAGGTGATCTATGGCGTGCTGCGCTTCCACGGACTGGTCAAGGAAGCGTTGCCGGCACGCGTGCAGGCGGCCCTGGACGAAGTACGGCCCTACCTGCAATCACACCACGGCGACGTCGAACTGGTCGCCATTCCGGCCCCGGACACCGTGGAAATCCGGCTGACCGGCTCCTGTCACGGTTGTCCCGCGTCCAGCCAGACACTTACGCTGGGCGTGGAACAGGCGCTGCGCAAACACTGCCCGGAAATCGTGCATATACGCCAGGTGAGCGTCGCCGCCCCGGAATCCGCTGGCGGCGGCGTGGCGCCGGTGCATTTCGTCAGCCCCTTCGCGGCCGCGCAGGGAGCGCCCTGGCGCGATGTCGCCGGCGTGGCGGAAATCCCCGACGGCGGCGTACTCGAATGCCGGCTGGACGGCCAGTCCTTGCTGCTCGCGCGGGCCGGCACACGGGTGAGCTGTTTCGACAACGCCTGTGCGCACCTGGGCATGCCGCTCGACATGGGCGAGGTCGAAAATGGCGTCATAACCTGCGCCTACCACGGTTTTCGCTACCTGCTGGAAACCGGCGAGTGCCTGACCGCACCCGAAGTGCAGTTGCGCGTCCATGCCGTGCGCGTAGTGGCCGGGCGCGCGCAAGTGCGGCTGCAGGATTAGCCATGGAACACAGCCTGCGCGCGAGTCTCGGCCCCAGCCTGCGCCCCGACGCCGACCGCTATGGCCTTGCGCAGCCGCTGTTCGCCGGCGCCGCGCCGCGCCTCATACTGGGCGAGGTGCGCGCTCAGGATGGCTTGGCGCTGCCGATCGCGGCGGCGCCCGGTGCGCTGTTCGGGCCGCGCGGCGCGCTTTTGTGCGGCCAGGACGGCCCGCTTTGGGTGTGCGATACCGGGCACCACCGCCTGCTCGGCTGGGCGGCGCTGCCTGGCCAGGACGGCGCGCCGGCCGACTGGGTGATAGGCCAGGCCGACGCCTATCACGAGGGCCGCAACGGCAAGGGCAGTGCCGGCGCCGCAAGCCTGAACGTACCGACCGGCATCACGCGCTGCGGCGCCGGTATGGCTGTTGCAGATGCCTGGAACCACCGCATCCTGATCTGGCGCGACCTGCCGCGCGCGTCCGGTGTGCCGGCCGACGTCGTGCTGGGACAATCCGATTTCACTTGTGTCGATGCCAACCGCGGTGCCGCACTGCCCGGCGCGGCCAGCCTGTTCTGGCCCTACGGCGTGCATTGGGACGGGGCCCGGCTATGGGTGGCGGACAGCGGCAACCGGCGTGTGCTAATGTGGAACGGCCTGCCGGAACAAAACGGCAGGCCCGCCGACCTGGTGCTGGGACAAAGCGATTTTGCATCGCGTGACGAAAACGGCGGCGCCGGCCCAAGCGCGGCCAGCATGCGCTGGCCGCATGCGGTGTGCCGCTGGCAGGACAGCCTGCTGGTTGCCGATGCCGGCAATAACCGCATCATGGTCTGGAACGCCGCCCCCGCCAGCCATAACGCGGCCTGCGATTTCGTGCTGGGCCAGCGCGATTTCGCCGCGGTCGATCACAACCAGAACCTGTACTGGCCGCGCGCGGGCAGCCTGAACATGCCCTACGGTCTGGCCGCCGCCGGAAATTTGCTGGTGGTGGCCGATACCGCCAATTCGCGCCTCTTGGGCTGGCACCGCGACGACTGCGGCATGGGCAGCCCGGCCCGGCTGCTGGCCGGTCAGCCGGACTTCCAGTCCAAAGGCGACAACCGCTGGCAGTTGCCGGCGCGAGACAGTTTTTGTTGGCCATACGCAGTGGGAGTTTGCGCGGATCAGCTCGTCGTGGCCGATTCCGGCAACAACCGCATTTCAATCTGGCAGTTCGATCGGAGCGCGCTCCATGAATCATTTTGCCAGTGAGCACGTCGTGCAGGAAACGGCGATCAGGATCAGGGTACGCGGTACCGTGCAAGGGGTGGGGTTTCGTCCCGCGGTATGGCGCCTGGCCACCGATCTGGACCTGCGCGGCTGGGTCGCCAATGACGGTGCTGGCGTAAGCATCGTGATATGCGGCCCGGAACAGGCTGTGGAGCAGTTTTTCATGACACTAAAACTCAATCCGCCGCGACTCGCGCGCATTTCTGAAATGGTGCGCGAACCGGCGGCGCTGGTAACCCACGGCACGGGCTTTCGCATCATGCCCAGCCGGCACGGCAAGGTAGATACCGGCGTGGCGGCCGATGCCGCCACCTGTCCGGATTGTCTGCGCGAGGTGCTCGATCCTTTCGCCAGGCGCTACCGCTATCCATTCACCAACTGCACGCAGTGCGGGCCGCGCCTGTCCATCGTCGAATCCATTCCGTACGACCGCGCCGCCACCACCATGCGCGGCTTCGCCATGTGCGGCGACTGCGCGGCGGAATACCAGGACGCGGCCGACCGCCGCTTCCACGCCCAGCCCATTGCCTGTCACAGCTGCGGCCCGCACGTGTGGCTGGAGCGTTCCGACGGCGCGCCCATCGCCATCGACAGCCTGACCACGCTGGATGCCGCGGATGCCGTCGCGACGCTCATCAAGCGCGGTCACATCGTCGCCATCAAGGGCCTGGGCGGCTTTCAGTTCGCCTGCGACGCCACCAACGAAGCCGCGGTCGCGCGCCTGCGGCGCGACAAGCGGCGCCGCCGCAAGCCGCTCGCGCTCATGCTGCGCGATATCGGCGTCGTGCAGCGCTACGCCCAGCCCAGCGCCGCGGAACTCGAACTGCTGCAAAGCGTGCAGGCGCCCATCGTGCTGTTGGCGGCGGGCGGCCCGGCCAAAGTGGCCGCCTCGGTCGCGCCGGGACTGAATACCCTGGGCTGCATGCTGCCGAACACGCCGCTGCACCACCTCATGATGCGCCGGCTGGATGTTCCCATCGTGCTCACCAGCGGCAACCTGTCCGACGAGCCGCAATGCATAGACAACGACCAGGCGCGCGAGCGCCTGCACGGCATCGCCGAATATTTCCTCATGCACGACCGCCCCATCGCGCGCCGCGTCGATGATTCGGTGGTTCGCGTGATGGCCGGCCAGCCGCGCCTGCTGCGGCGCGCGCGCGGCTATGCTCCGGCTCCGCTCGCGCTACCGCCCGGCTTCGCCGACGCGCCGGCCGTGCTGGCCATGGGCGCCGAACTCAAAAACAGCTTCTGCCTGCTGCGCGACGCCCAGGCCGTCATGTCGCACCACATGGGCGACCTTGCCGACGCGCGCACCCAGGCCGACTATCGCCGCAACGTCCAGCAATACCTCGAACTGTTCGAACACCAGCCCAAAGTCGTGGCGCTGGACGCGCATCCGGAATACCTGTCGTCCAAATATGGCCTCGAACTTGCGCGCGAGAACGGCCTGCCGGTCGAATCCATCCAGCACCATCACGCCCACATTGCGGCCTGCATGGCCGAAAACGGTGTCGCGATAGACGCCGCGCCGGTACTGGGGATCGTGCTGGACGGGCTGGGCCTGGGCGGCGACGGCAGCCTCTGGGGCGGCGAGTTCATGCGCGCCGACTATTGCGAGCATGCCCGCCTGGGCACGTTCAAGCCGGTTGCGCTGCTGGGCGGCGAACAGGCCGTGCACGAACCCTGGCGCAACACCTACGCCCACATCCTGGCGCAAATGGGGTGGAACCGCTTCGCGATGAATTACGGCGAACTCGATCTGTTCCGGTTCCTGGCCGCGAAACCGCGCAGCCTGCTCGACGGCATGCTGGCGCGCCAGGTCAATAGCCCGCTCGCAAGTTCCTGCGGGCGGCTGTTCGACGCAGCCGCCGCAGCCGCCGGCATTTGCCGCGAACGCGTGCACTACGAAGCCCAGGCCGCGATCGAATTCGAAGCCCTGGCCGACCCGGCGACGCTGGCCGACGAGGGCGAAGAAAGCGCCTATCCGTTTGCCATTCCGGTGCACAAAACGCTGGGCATCCCTTATATCGAGCCGCTCGCCATGTGGCAGGCCCTGTTGGGCGACCTGCTGCTGGGCACCCCGGTGGGCGTCATTTCGGCGCGCTTCCACAAAGGTTTGGCCGACGTGATCGCGCGCATGGCCGACAAGCTCGCGCGCGGGCAGGCGCAAGGTCCGGATATCGACACGGTCGCGCTGGCCGGCGGTGTATTCCAGAACCGCCTGCTGTTCGAGCGGGTGAGTCAATTGCTGACCGAGCGCGGCTACCGCGTGCTCACGCCGCGCGAAGTGCCGGCCCACGATGGCGGCCTGGCACTAGGTCAGGCCGCCATCGCTGCGGCGCGTGCATACGCGCGCGCTGCAGCCAACTGAGGAGATTGCCATGTGCCTGGGCATACCCGGCCGCATCGTGGCGCTTACCGACGGCGAGAATCGCCTGGCCGTGGTGGACGTGGGGGGCGTGCGGCGCAGCGTGAATATCGCCTGTATCGTCGACGCCGAGCACCCGCCCGAATCCTGCGTGGGCGATTGGGTGCTCGTGCATGTCGGCTTCGCCATGAGCCGCATAGACGCCGACGAAGCCGAACGCACGCTGGCGCTGTTGCGCGAACTGGGCGAAGCCCAGGCGGAAATCGAAGCCATGCGCAATTCCGGCGCGCCGCTGGCGGGATGAACACCCAGTCCGGAATCTGGTCCCGATCGACACAGCCATGGAACCCCGGGACGCCCTGCAGGATCTGTACCCGTTTCTACACGGCGGCCAAACCGACGCCGCGGCCCTCGAACGCGCGCTGCTCGAATCGGTGCGCCAGAAAGCCCAGGACAGCGTAGACACCAAGGCGCGCTTTTTCGAGCGCAACGCCGCCGCGGTGGTGGCGGTGGCGCACGCGCTGGCCGGCATCTATCGCGCCGGCGGGCGGCTGTATTCCATGGGTAATGGCGGATCGAGCTGCGACGCCGCGCATATCGCGGTGGAATTTCTGCACCCCATCACGGCCGGCCGGCCCGCGCTCGCGGCGCAAAACCTCGTCGCCGATGCGGCCATGATGACCGCGGTCGGCAACGACGTGGGCTATGGCCATGTATTCGTGCGCCAGCTGATCGCCGTGGCGCGCCCCGGCGACGGCCTCATAGGCGTATCCACCAGCGGCAATTCGGACAATCTGCTGGCCGCGTTTGCCAAGGCGCGCGACATGGGCCTCGTGACCATAGGCCTCAGTGGCCACGACGGCGGCCGCATGGCCGCGCCCGGCGTGCTGGATCACTGCCTGGTGGTGGATAGCAGCAGCATCCATCGCATACAGGAAACCCATGTCGCCATCTACCACATCATCTGGGACCTCACCCATACGCTGCTGGCGGACCAGCGCGGCGGCATCAACAGGAGTGCGGCATGAAATTCGTCGATGAATTCCGCGACCCCGAACACGCGCGGGCGCTGGCCAAAGAAATTGCCGCGCTCGCCCCGCGCATCGCGCGCGCGCAAGATCGGCCGCTGCAAATCATGGAAGTGTGCGGCGGCCACACGCACTCGATATTCCGCTACGGCATACAGCAATTGCTGCCCGACCTGGTCGAATTCGTACATGGGCCGGGCTGCCCGGTGTGCGTGCTGCCCATGGGGCGCGTCGATGACTGCGTCGCGCTGGCGCTCCAGCCCCAGGTCATATTCACGACTTTCGGCGACGCCATGCGCGTGCCCGGCTCGAAACTTAGCCTGCTCAAGGCCAAAGCCGAAGGCGCCGACGTGCGCATGGTGTATTCGCCGCTGGACGCGCTGGCCATCGCACGCGACAACCCGGCGCGGGAAGTCATCTTTTTCGGCCTGGGTTTCGAAACCACCATGCCCAGCACGGCCATGACGCTGATCGCCGCCAAAAAACAGGGCATCCGGAATTTTTCGCTGTTCTGCAACCACATCACCATCATCCCGACCATCAAGGCCATACTCGATTCGCCGGATTTGCACCTGGATGGATTTCTCGGCCCCGGCCACGTGAGCATGGTGATAGGCACGCGCCCCTACCGCTTCATCGCCGAGCACTATCGCAAGCCTATCGCGATTGCCGGCTTCGAGCCGCTGGACGTGCTGCATGCGCTCTGGATGGTGCTGAAACAGCTCGCGGAAAAGCGCTGCGAGGTGGAAAACCAGTATGGCCGCATCGTGCCGCCGGAAGGCAACCGCCAGGCGCTGGCGGCCATCGCCGAAGTGTTCGAACTGCGTGAATATTTCGAGTGGCGCGGGCTGGGGTCGATAGACCATTCCGGCGTGCGCGTGCGCGCCAGCTATGCGGACCATGACGCCGAGCGCAAGTTCTGCATCCCCAACCTGAAAATCGCCGACCCGAAATCCTGCCAGTGCGGCGAAGTGCTCAAGGGCGTGCTGAAGCCGCACCAGTGCAAGGTATTCGGCACGGCCTGCACGCCCGAAACGCCGATCGGCTCGCTCATGGTATCCAGCGAAGGCGCCTGCGCGGCCTACTACAACTATGGCCGGCTGGGCCGCACCCAGGTCGTGGACAGTTCCGCCCTGACGCGGCCGGCCCAGGCCGCGCGTACCGAACCCGGAAAGCTGCCCGCATGAACCACCCGCTCGCGCGCAAACTGGCGCCCGCCGCGCGCCTGCGCGACACCACCATCAACCTCAGCCACGGTAGCGGCGGCAAGGCCATGCGCGAACTGATCGCCGACGTATTCGTAGGCAATTTCGACAACCCCATGCTCGCCGCCATGGAAGATCAGGCGCTGTTGCCGCTGGCCGGGCTGGCCGCGGGCGGCGACCGGCTGGCTTTCACGACCGATACCTATGTCGTGCACCCGCTGTTTTTCCCGGGCGGGGACATAGGCAAACTGGCCGTCGCCGGCACCGTGAACGATCTGGCCGTATGCGGTGCGCGCCCGCTCGTGCTGTCCTGCGCCGTGGTGCTGGAAGAAGGATTGCCGGTCGACACCTTGCGTCGCGTCGCGGCCAGCATGCAGGCCACGGCGCTCGCGGCCGGCGTGCAGATCGTGACCGGCGACACCAAGGTGGTGGAGCGCGGCTCGGCCGACAAGCTGTTCGTAAACACCGCCGGAATAGGCATCGTGCCGGCCGGCCTGGATATCGCGGCGCGCAATGCGCGGCCCGGCGACGTGATACTGGTCAATGGCAACCTGGGCGACCATGGCGCGGCCATCCTGGTGGCGCGCAACGAACTGGCGCTGGAGGCGGAAATTCCCAGCGATTGCACGCCGCTCTACGACCTGGTGCGCAGCATGCTGGCGGTCTGCCCGCACATACATTGCCTGCGCGACGCCACGCGCGGCGGCATCGCCACCGTGCTCAACGAATTCGCACAGGCCTCGGCCACCTGCATGCGCATCCATGAACGCGCGCTGCCGCTGCGCGAAGAAGTCAAGGGCGCCTGCGAAATTCTCGGCCTCGATCCGCTCTACCTGGCCAATGAAGGCAAACTGGTCGCGATCGTGCCGCGCGAACACGCCGATGCCGTGCTGGCCGCCATGCGCGCGCACCCGGACGGCACGGCGGCCGCCATGATCGGCGAGGTGTGCGCCGCGCCCGCCGCGAGCGTAATCATGCAGACCGGCTTCGGTGGCGAACGCGTCGTGGATATGCTGGTGGGCGAACAATTGCCGCGCATTTGCTAGGCCCCGCACGGCACGCATGAGCGACATAAACATACTGGACCACGGCGTGCCGCTGCACCTCAGCCACGCCGGCATGCTGGATTATCACGGCGGGGGCGCGCTGGCCGGCGCCGCCATCGCCTGGCGCGCCATGGAAGCCGCCGCGCTGGCGCTGTCGCGCGAAACGCTGTGGGACCGGCGCGATCTGCGCGTGCGCATCGCGCACGACGGCCCGGGTGTACGCGATGCGGTCGAGTACGTGACGCGCGCCATCACGCGCGGCAGCCTGGAAATCGATGCCGCCACACCGCACCTGGGTGCTTGCGCGTCGCATCTGGCATTCCGCTTCGTGCTGTGGAACCCCGGCCAGGGCGTGGTGCTGCAGCTCAAGCCCGGCGCCGTGGCGGCGGAATTTTTCGAAACCGTGCAGGCCTTGCGCACCCAGGGCGCCAGTCCGGCGCTGCAGCGGCAGCTCGTGCACTGGAAACGGACAGTCGCCGCCAGCGTCATGGAGCAAACCCTGGACGCACTGTTCGACACGCGCGAAGCGCCGCCTCCCGGCGCGCGCCCAACCCCATGCAGCGCCTGACGCGCCATGCCAAAGCGCGCGGCGCATGCGCGGCGGCGGTTCGCGCCGCCCCCCTCTGCCGACACGCCCATGCATGAGCTGGGCATCACCCGCAATATTGTCGCCATCTGCAGCGAACGCGCCGCGCCGGGCGCGCGCGTCGTGCGCGTCACGCTGGAAATCGGGCGCCTGTCGGCGGTCATGCCGGAAGCGCTGCAGTTCTGTTTCGACGCCTGCACGCGCGACACGCCGCTCGCCGGTGCCGTGCTGGACATTATCGACGTGCCGGGCCGCGCGCGCTGCCGCGCCTGCGGCAGCGAAATGACGCTGGACCAGCGCGTGGCGCTATGCGCCTGCGGCAGCAAGGACCTGCAGATCGTCGCCGGCGAAGAACTGAAAATCCGCTCCATGGAAGTGCTCTGAGCCGGCGGCATTCCGCCCGCGCGGGCCGCCGCGCCGGTCCGGCGCGCCGACCGCGCGTGTAAAATCCGCGCCCATGCTCTACGACCTGGTGCGCCCCCTGCTGTTCGGCCTGGACGCCGAAACGGCCCACGAAATGACCATCGCCGCACTGGCCCGCGCGCAGTCGGCCGGATTGTTGCAGCCGCGCGCGCTGCCGGCACGGCCGGTGCGCGTGATGGGGCTGGACTTTCCCAATCGCGTCGGACTGGCCGCCGGGCTGGACAAGAACGGCGCCGCCATAGACGGCTTGGCCGCCCTGGGCTTCGGACACATCGAAATCGGCACGGTGACGCCGCGCCCGCAGCCGGGCAATCCGCGCCCGCGCCTGTTCCGGCTGCCGGAACAGCGCGCCATCATCAACCGCATGGGTTTCAACAACCGCGGCGTGGATCACCTGATCGCCAACGTGCGGCGTTCGCGCTTCGTGCGCAAGGGCGGAATACTGGGCATCAACATAGGCAAAAATTTCGATACGCCGATAGAGCGTGCGGCCGACGATTACCTGGCCTGCCTGGAAAAGGTGTATCCGTACGCGAGTTACATCACGATCAACATTTCTTCGCCCAACACTAAAAACCTGCGCCAGTTGCAGGGCGAAAACGAACTGGATGCATTGCTCGCGGCGCTGGCCGGCGCACGCGCCAAACTGGCATCCAGCCAGGGACGGCGCGTGCCGCTGGCGCTCAAAATCGCGCCGGACCTGGACGACGCGCAAATCGAAGCCATCGCCCAGCTTTTGCTGCGCCACGGCATGGACGCCGTGATCGCGACCAATACCACGCTGTCGCGCAGCGGCGTCGAACATACGCGTTACGCCGGTGAAGCGGGCGGACTGTCCGGCGCCCCGGTATTTGCCGCATCCACGGCCGTGGTTGGCAAACTGGCCGCGCAGCTGCGTGGCGAAATTCCCATCATAGGGGTGGGCGGCATCACCGGTGGCGCCGAGGCGCGCGCCAAACTCGCGGCCGGCGCGGTGCTGGTGCAGCTCTACAGCGGCCTCATCTATCGCGGCCCGGATCTGGTCAAGGAAAGCGTGCGCGCGACCGATATCGCCTGAACGGGCACGTCTCCCCCTCGCGTGCCGAACTGTTGCGGCGCACTTGCGGTCACCATGGTGAACGCGCAAGGCGCGCAATCAAGGAGCGGCCAGCATGCTGATCGGCGTCCCCAGGGAAATCAAAAATCACGAATATCGCGTCGGGCTCACGCCTTCGGGCGTGCATGCGCTGGCGCGCGCGGGCCACGTCGTGCGTGTCGAGCGTTCTGCCGGCGAGCGGGTAGGATTTGACGACGCGGATTACCAGGCCGCCGGTGCACAACTGGCCGCCACGGCCGCGGAAATTTACCGTGCCCAGCTGGTCGTCAAGGTCAAAGAACTGCAGCCGGCCGAAGTTCCGCTTACTGCGCCGGGCCAAATACTGTTCTGTTATCAGCACCTCGCACCCGATCCGCTGCTGGTCGATCAATTGCTCGCCGCGCGCGTGAGCTGCGTGGCTTTCGAAACCGTGGGCGACGGCCGCGGCGGATTGCCGCTGCTCGCCCCCATGTCGCGCATCGCCGGGCGCCTGGCACCGCAGGTGGGCGCCTGGGCGCTGCAAATGGCCAATGGCGGATCGGGCGTGCTGCTGGGCGGCGTGCCCGGCGTGGCGCCGGCCCGCGTGGTGGTGATAGGTGCCGGCAGCGTGGGCGTCAATGCGGTACAGATCGCCGCCGGCATGGGCGCCGAAATTATCGTGCTGGACCGCAACATCGAACGCCTCGAAACCCTGGACCGCCAATGGCGCGGGCGCGTCGTCACGCGGGTGGCCGAACCGCTGGTGCTGGAACAGACGGTGGCCGCGGCCGACCTGGTGATAGGCGCGGTGCTGTTGCCGGGCAAGCGCGCGCCCCGGCTCATATCCGAACAATTGTTGCAGAACATGCGGCCGCGCTCAGTCATCGTGGATGTGGCGATAGACCAGGGCGGCATTTCCGCCGCGTCGCGGCCGACCACCCATGCCGACCCGCTGTTCGTGGCGCACGGCGTGCTGCATTACTGCGTCACCAACATGCCGGCGGCCTGCGCGCGCACCGCCACGCTGGCGCTGGCGCAGGCCGTGCTGCCGTATGTGATGGAACTTGCCGACCGCGGCCTGGGCGCAGCATTGCGCGCCGACCCGGG
>JAEUNN010000434.1 GCA_016791085.1 Rhodocyclaceae bacterium
ATGGCGCGCAGGCGGTCGCGCAGTTCATGTACCACCATGCGCCGGTTGAACTGCGAAAACCCCTTGTGAATGTTGTAGGTGGCGATGCGCAGCGGAGTCATGATGCCTCGAAACGAGTTGGCGGTTGTTGATCGCGGCAGCCATGCGACGGGCAGATCTGGATTGTAGCCGCCGCGTCGTGACCGTGGCGCCCCCGCTTGGCCGGCGAGGGCGCCGCGGGCTTACGAAATGTCCAGCATGCGCTGCAACGCGAGGCGTGCCAGTTCCGCCTCGTGCGGCGGCACCTGGATGCGATTGACGATCTGCCCTTCGGCCAGATTTTCCAGGCACCAGGCCAAATGTTGCGGGTCGATGCGCTGCATGGTCGAGCACATGCACACCATGGGCGACATGAATTGCACTACCTTGTCCTCGGCGCGCATTTCCTCGGCCAGGCGGCTTACCAGGTTGAGTTCCGTGCCGACCAGCCAGCGCGTGCCGCGCGGGGCGGCCTTGATGGTGTTGATGATGTATTCGGTCGAGCCGACGTAATCGGACTGGCGGCATACCTCGAACGCGCTTTCCGGATGCGAAATGACATAGCCGTCCGGATACTGGTTGCGGAAGCGCAGGATGTGGCCGGGCTGAAACATCTGGTGCACGGAACAATGGCCTTTCCAGAGCAGGATTTTCGCCTTGCGGATTTGCTCGGTGCTGAGGCCGCCGTTTTCCAGGTCCGGATCCCACACCAGCATGTCGTCGAGCGGAATGTCCATTTTCCAGCCGGTCCAGCGGCCCAGGTGCTGGTCCGGGAAAAACAGCACTTTTTCGCGCCGGGCCAGACTCCACTGCAGAATTTTGCCGGCGTTCGAGGAGGTGCACACGATGCCGCCGTGCTCGCCGCAGAACGCTTTGAGGTCGGCCGCCGAATTGATGTAGGTGACCGGCGTGACGCTACTGTCCGCGGCGCCGTCCAGTGCCGCGTCCAGTTCGCGCCAGCAGCGCTCGACCTTGGCCAGATTGGCCATGTCGGCCATGGAACAGCCGGCGGCAAGGTCGGGCAGGATGGCGATCTGGCCCGGTTTGGCCATGATGTCGGCCACTTCGGCCATGAAATGCACGCCGCAGAACACGATGTAATCGGCATCGGTCTGCGAGGCGAGGCGGGACAGTTTGAGCGAGTCGCCGGTCAGGTCGGCGTGGCGATACACGTCGGCGCGCTGGTAGTGGTGTACCAGCAATACGGCGCGGCTGCCCAGGCGTGCGCGTGCGGCAAGGATGCGCTCCTGCGCTTCGTTGTCGGCCAGCGCGTTGAACGTATCGAATTTGATGGCGGAAATCTGCATGGTCGTCGATGTGCGGTGCCGGTTGGGTTGGGTCGGTCGGACGCGCCGTAGTTCCCCGGCGCGGCGGACCGCTGCGTCAGGACTGCGACCAGGGCAAGCCGGCCACGCGCCAGCCGCCCACGCTGTTGCGGTGGTGGTTGGCGTCCTTGTCGCCTTCGAATCCTTCCAGCACGTTGTAACAGTTGGTATAGCCGGCCGCGGTGGCGGCTTTCGCGGCAGCGCTGGAGCGCGCGCCGCTGCGGCACAGGAACATGACCAGCGCTTCGTGATCGACCTGTTGCGTGAGCTGGGCCATGAAATTCGGGTTGGACTGGTTGTTCGGGTAGGTTTGCCACTCGATTTCCACCGCGCCGGGCACGCGCCCCACGAAG
>JAEUNN010000477.1 GCA_016791085.1 Rhodocyclaceae bacterium
TGGCCGGTTTCGGTGCGTGCCGTGGCGGTCAGGCTGCCGCTCAGCGTAACCGTCGAGTTGTCCCCGACCAGTGCGGCGGTCTCACGACTGCCGATGGCGATCGGCTCGAGCGAATTGATCGCCGCGATCAGGCCGCCGGCGCCCGCGTCGATGTCGGCCTTGGCCCGCGCCGTCGCCTCTTCGGCGCGCAGGTCCACGCTGGTTGCGCCCAGGGTGGTCTGCTTGCCGATGTAGGCCTGCGTCTTGCCCGACAGCCGCGCCTCGGCATTGACATCGTTCACCCCCACACCGAGCGCAATGGCGAGACCCGCGGCTTTCGAGTCTGCAACGCTGCGGCCGACGGCATCGATGTCCGCCGCACCCGACAGGGTGATGTTCGCCGCATCCGCGGTGCCTTCGTCGAGGCCGCGGCCGAGGAAGGCCTCGACATTGTTCTTGACCTCGGCCACGGGTTTGAGCAGACCCACCGAGGCGCCCGCCGACAGCGTCAGCGAGAACAGATCGGCATCGGCCAGGGCATCGCCATCGGCATAGAGCTTCAGGTCGGGACCGACCAGATTCACGCCGTCGTTGACAAAGGCACGGGTGGCGCCGCCGGCTTCGGCCCTCGGCCTGAGGGCCGCGACGGTGACCAACAACGATCCGCCACCGCCGTTGACACTCGCCACCGCGTCGATGTCCGACACCGCGGAAACGGTCAGCGGAGCAGCCGTGTTGGAGATGTGGATGTCCGCCGTGGGATTGCCTGCGCCGGCGATGTCGCGCGACGCGCCGAGGAAGGCCTCGGTCACGCCGCTGACGATGGCCACGCCCTGCAGATCCTGGGCGGCCGCACCGAAGGCGACGTCGACCGCGAGCGCGGTCGCGGTGGCCTTGTAGACGACCTTGTCGGCGGACTCGCCTGCCGTCACCGACAAGCTGCCGGCGTCGATGTCGACACCGTCGCGCACATAGGCGCGCGTCGCGCCGCTCACCGTGGCGGTCGGCTTGAAGAAGGACAGCGATGCGCCGCCGGCGAACCCGCCGCCCCGGGATTCCGACGTCGCCGTCATTTCGCTGTCGGCATCGACCTTGATCGTTCCGGTCGTGCCGACATTGACACCCATCGCGTCGGTGTCGGCCGCGGTGCCGGCAAAGGCGCCGATGAAAGCTTCCGTGCGGCTCGACACGATCGCGTCGGCCTGGGCCGTCTTGACGCCCACGCCGGCGGCCGCCGACGCCACGCGGTTGCTGGCATAAGCGGTGTCGGTGGAGAAGGCTTCGATGTCGACGCCGCCGGCATTGACCTGCGCACCCTGCCCCACATAGGCCAGGGTCTGGCCATTGACGGTGGCGGTAGATTTCGACGCCGCGGCGCCACCCAGCAGGCCGAAACCACCGACGAAATTGTCGGCGGTAGCGGTCAGGGTTGCGTTCGCCTTCACGTTCAGTTGATTGTCGCCGAGGCTGACCACGGCGGTGCCAATGGGGTCCACGCCGGCGCGGGCGCCAACGTAAGCCGCCGTCTCGCGCTCCACCTCGGCCTTGAATTCGGCCAGGCCGACGCCGGACGCCAGACCGACGGCGATGGTCCCGCCCGAGGGCGTGGCCGTCGCAATGCTATCGGCCGTGATGTCGGCATCGTTGCCGATGGTGATGGTCGAGGCGCCATCGA
>JAEUNN010000513.1 GCA_016791085.1 Rhodocyclaceae bacterium
CTGCGCCGGCACATTACGGCCACCATGGAATTTCTGGTCGATCCGGAACTTGCCGCGGCACGCGAACTGGAAATCCTGCATCCCTATGGCGCGCGCGGCAAGGGCGACGCCTTCCATCCCACCCTGGTGGTGACCGACGAATTCGGCCGCGTGCGCTACGTCGAACAGGCGGCGCTGCGCCACACCCGGCCCGGCCCGCAAATCGCCGTGGACGTGCTGCGCGGCAAATACCGCCCGAGCTAGGCCCGGGCGGCGCTTCCGCGCAGTTCCGGTAGCGCGGTTGAAGCATCGCGGTTCAGGCGACGCAATTCCCGCAATTTTCCGGTCTGGCCGCGAGCGGACCCGCCGTGCAGGTCCGCTGCCGGCACCCTAGCGCTGCAGTTGCGCCAGATCGCGCACCGCGCCGGTATCGGCGCTGGTGGTGAGCGCCGCATAGGCCTGCAGCGCCGCCGATACGTGGCGCACCCGGCGCAGCGGCGTGAAGGCCGCAGTACCGCGGTTTACCTGCGCGGCACGGCGGCGTTCCAGTTCTTCGGCAGCCACGGCCAGGTGGATGCGCCGCTCGGGAATGTCGATTTCTATGCGGTCGCCGTTTTCCACCAGCGCGATGTCGCCGCCCATGGCCGCTTCGGGCGAGGCGTGGCCGATGGACAGGCCCGAAGTGCCGCCGGAAAAGCGCCCGTCGGTCAGTAGGGCGCAGGCCTTGCCCAATCCGCGCGATTTGAGATAGCTGGTGGGGTAGAGCATTTCCTGCATGCCGGGGCCGCCTTTCGGGCCTTCGTAGCGGATTACCACCACGTCGCCGGCCTGCACTTCATCGCCCAGTATGCCGGCCACCGCGTCTTCCTGGCTTTCGTACACGCGCGCCGGCCCAGCGAATTTGAGTATGCTTTCATCGACCCCGGCGGTCTTGACGATGCAGCCCTTGAGCGCCAGATTGCCATACAGCACGGCCAGGCCGCCGTCCTGCGAAAATGCGTGTTCTTTGCTGCGCACCACGCCGCCGGCGCGGTCCAGATCGAGTTCCGGATAGCGCCGGCTCTGCGAAAACGCCACCTGGGTCGGTATGCCGCCCGGGGCGGCGCGGAAAAACTGGCGCACCGCGTCGCTTTGCGTCTGCACCACGTCGTACTGTTCTATGGCCTCGGCCATGGTTTTGCTATGTACCGTGGGAACCGTGCGGTTGATGAGGCCGGCGCGGTCCAGTTCGCCCAGTATGGCCATGATGCCGCCGGCGCGATGCACGTCTTCCATATGCACGTCGGATTTGGCCGGCGCCACTTTGGACAGGCACGGCACGCGGCGCGAAACGCGGTCTATGTCCTTCATGGTGAAATCGACGCCGGCTTCACGCGCGGCGGCGAGCAGGTGCAGCACGGTGTTGGTCGAACCGCCCATGGCTACATCCAGGCTCATGGCGTTTTCAAAGGCCTCGTAGGTGGCGATGGAACGCGGCAGAACGCTGAAATCGTCCTGTTCGTAATAGCGCCGCGCTAGTTCCACGGCCAGGCGCCCGGCGCGCAGGAACAGGTCCTTGCGGTCGGCGTGGGTGGCCAGCACCGAGCCGTTGCCGGGCAAGGACAGGCCCAGCGCTTCGGTCAGGCAGTTCATGGAATTGGCCGTGAACATGCCCGAGCAGGAGCCGCAGGTCGGGCAGGCGGAACGTTCGTATTGTTCGGCTTCTTCGTCCGAACAATTGGAATCGGCGGCTTTGACCATGGCGTCTATGAGGTCGACGGGAATGACCTTCTGGCCCCAATTGACCTTGCCGGCTTCCATGGGCCCGCCCGACACGAATACGGTCGGGATGTTCAGGCGCAGCGCCGCCATGAGCATGCCCGGGGTGATCTTGTCGCAATTGGAAATGCACACCAGCGCGTCGGCGCAATGCGCATTCACCATGTATTCGACCGAATCCGCGATCAGTTCGCGCGAGGGCAGCGAATACAGCATGCCGCCGTGGCCCATGGCGATGCCGTCATCGACCGCGATGGTGTTGAATTCCTTGGCCACGCCGCCGGCGGCTTCGACTTCGCGCGCCACCATCTGGCCCAGGTCCTTGAGGTGTACGTGACCCGGCACGAATTGCGTGAAGCTATTGGAAATGGCGATGATGGGCTTGCCGAAATCGCCGTCCTTCATGCCGGTGGCGCGCCAAAGTGCGCGCGCGCCGGCCATGTTGCGGCCGTGGGTGGATGTGCGGGAACGGTATTCCGGCATGGTGCTCTCCGTATGTTCTGGTCTGGGTGTCGAATATCGGGTGGGGTGCGGCTTGCGCTTGCGGCAGTCGCTGCCCGGACGGCGCCTCGGGGCCGCCAAGTGCAACCGCCAAATCTACACCAAACCTTTGCGCGCCGTCCATGTGCGGCGCATCCGGCCAGGCAGATGGAAGGCTGCGCGGCGCAGGTACGTCTGTAATGTCGACCGCCGCGCCGGAAATTTGCTCCGCGCGCGCTGCGCGGCGGCCGTCGCGCGGCGCGGCCGGATCAGGCGTCCCGCGCGGCGCGGCAGGCGCGTTCGAATACCGACAGGTAGGCGCGCGCCGGGCCGCTCCAGCTGAAATCGCGCGCCATGCCGGCACGCTGCAGCGCCTGCCAGGCGTTGGCGTCACGCCAGGTGGCGATGGCGCGCTCGATGGCATGGCGCAAGGCCGGGCGGGTCGCGTCGCCGAACACGAAGCCGGTGGCCGTGCCGTCCGCCAAAGTTTCCGGCGTGCAATCGACCACCGTGTCGGCCAGTCCGCCGGTGCGCCGCACCACCGGCGGCGTGCCGTAGCGCAAGCTGTACATCTGGTTCAGGCCGCAGGGCTCGAAGCGCGAGGGCATCAGGAAAATGTCCGCGCCGGCCTCGATCTGGTGCGCGAGGCGCTCGTCATAGCCGATGGCGGTGCCGCACTGGTCCGGATATTTGCGCGCAAGTTCCTGCCAATGCTGGGCGTAGCGGCGCTCGCCGGCGCCCAGCACAGCAAATTGCGCGCCCGCCACGAGCAGGGCTTCGGCTTCGGCCAGCACCAGGTCGCAACCTTTCTGGTCGGTCATGCGCGCCACCATGCCCAATAGCGGGGCATGCGGGTTTTCGTCCAGGCCGAGCTGGCGCTGCAGCGCGAGTTTGTTGCTGCCCTTGCGTGCCAGGCTGTCGGCCGCATATTCGGCGGCGATGAGCTTGTCCGTGGCGGGATTCCACAGTTCCGTGTCTATGCCGTTCAGGATGCCGCTCAAGTCGTCGGCGCGGTGGCGCAGCAGCCCGTCCAGGCCGTAGCCGTGGCCATAGCTCTGGATTTC
The DNA here is from genome assembly GCA_016791085.1 of Rhodocyclaceae bacterium. GTDB lineage: Bacteria > Pseudomonadota > Gammaproteobacteria > Burkholderiales > Rhodocyclaceae > JAEUNM01. Next base: position 3,282 of record JAEUNN010000513.1, read on the forward strand.
GTGCGCATAGGTCGGGCTCACCGTGGTGATGTGGTCGGCGCATTCCAGACCGGCTTTCAGGAAGCACAGGCGGCCGTGAAATTCCACGCCGTCGAAAGTGAATGCTTGCGGCGGCAGGGCGATGTCGGCCAGCACGTGCGGATCGAACAGGCCCTGGAAAGCCAGGTTATGGATGGTTACGACCGAGGCCGGACGGCGCTTGCCCGGCCGATAGCGCATATAGGCCGGCGCCATGGCGGCCTGCCAGTCGTGGCAATGCAGCACGTCCGGCGCGACCCGTGGCATGGCGGCGTCGGTGGCGAGCCATGCCGCCACGCGCGACAGCAGGCCGAACCGGATGGCGTTGTCGCTCCAGTCGCGCAGATCCGAGCCCAGGTAGGGGTTGCCGTAGCGCTCGTAACAGACCGGGCATTCCAGCAGCAGCAGTTCGTAGCCGTCGGCGGCCGGTGCCATGGAAATTTGCGCTTCGGGCAGCAGCCCGCCCAGCGGCGGCACGTCCGCCACATAGTGGCGCTGCGGGAATGCACTGGCCAGTGCCGGGTAGCAGGGCACCAGCACCTGCACCTCGCAGCCGGCCCGTTGCAGTGCGCCGGGCAGTGCCGCGGCAACGTCGCCCAGACCGCCCGTTTTGACCCACGGGGCGATTTCGGATGTCACGAACAATATTTTCATGCGGCCGGCCCCTGCCTTTGTTCTGGATGTGCGGCCGGCATCGCTGCGGCCATGGCAGCATTCTATCCACGCCCGGGCCCGGCCGGCGCGACATGTGCCCGCCACGCGCGCCGGACCGGCGGCAAGCGCGGGTTTGCCGCCACGGCGCGGCCGCCCGGCGATCCGGGCTAAAATGCGCCCATGCGCCGCCATCCCCAATCCGCATTACCGTTGCCGGCTACCGGGCCGCGCAACGACGGCGCCACCCTGCGCATGCTGTTGCCCTATCTGTGGGCCTACCGCGGCCGCGTGGTGTTCGCGCTGGTGTGCCTGGTGGCGGCCAAACTGGCCAATGTGGCGGTGCCGCTCATATTCAAGCAGATTATCGACGTGCTCACGCCGGCCGTGGCCGGCGACACGCTGACGCGGGCGGCCATCCTGGTGCCGCTGGGTTTGCTGGGCGCCTACGGTGCGCTGCGCTTTTCCTCTTCGCTATTCACCGAACTGCGCGAAATCGCCTTCGCGCGCGTGACGCAGCGCGCCGTGCGCACCATCGTGCTGAAGGTGTTCCAGCACCTGCACGCGCTGGCGCTGCGCTTTCACCTGGAACGTCAGACCGGCGGGCTCACGCGCGACATGGAGCGCGGCACGCGTTCCATCGCTTCGCTCATTTCCTACACCATCTATTCGATTTTGCCCACGCTGGTGGAAATTTCACTGGTGCTGGGCATACTGGTCGCCAAATACGAAATCGCCTTCGCGCTGATCGCGGCCTCGACCCTGGTGTTCTACATAGGCTTCACGGTTTGGGTCACCAACTGGCGCACCGCGCTCAGGCGCCGCGTGAATGAACTCGATTCGGCCGCCAACACGCGCGCCATCGATAGTCTGCTCAATTACGAAACCGTCAAGTATTTCAACAACGAAGAATTCGAGCGCCGCCGTTACGACGAGCAATTGCAGAAATGGGAACAGGCACAGGTGAAAAGCCAGGTGTCCTTGTCCTTTCTTAACATCGGGCAGGCCGCGGTGATTGCCGTGGGCGTCACGCTCATGATGTGGCGCGCGGCCCACGGCGTGGCGTCCGGCCAGCTTACGCTGGGCGACATCGTGCTCATGAACGCCTTCCTGATCCAGCTGTATATTCCGCTGAATTTTCTCGGCGTGCTGTACCGCGAAATCCGCCAGGCGCTTACCGACATCGAACGCATGTTCGCGCTGCTGCACGAACAGCGCGAGGTGGAAGATCGTCCCGGTGCCGTCGAGCTGGCCGCCGGGCCGGCGAGCGTGCGCTTTCGCGCCGTGGATTTCGGCTATGACGCCAAGCGCCAGATATTGCACGAGGTGGAATTCGACATCGCGGCCGGGCATCGCGTGGCCGTGGTGGGGCATTCGGGCAGCGGCAAATCCACGCTGGCGCGGCTCATGTACCGCTTTTACGATGTGGGCGCCGGCGCCATAGAAATTAACGGGCGCGACCTGCGCGACTATACCCAGGCCAGCCTGCGCCGCGCGATAGGCATAGTGCCGCAGGATACCGTGCTGTTCAACGACAGCATTTACTACAACATACTTTACGGCCGCCCGGATGCCACGCACGACGAAGTGCTGGCCGCCGCGCGCGCGGCGCAGTTGCACGATTTCGTGGCGCGGCTGCCGGATGGCTACGACACCAAGGTGGGCGAGCGCGGACTGAAACTGTCGGGCGGCGAAAAGCAGCGTGTCGCGATCGCGCGCGCGCTGCTGAAAAACCCGCCCATACTGATTTTCGACGAAGCCACCAGCGCGCTGGATTCCAAAACCGAACAGGCCATACAGGCGCAACTGGAACTGGCCGCCGTCGGGCGTACCACGCTGGTGATCGCCCACCGGCTGTCCACGATCATGGATGCCGACCAGATTATCGTGCTGGAGGGCGGCCGCATCGCCGAGCGCGGCAGCCACGCGGCGCTGGTGGCGGCCGGCGGCGCCTATGCGCAAATGTGGGCGCTGCAACTGCAGGAAGAGCGCGAGCGCGCCGATGCGGTGCCGGAAGCTTTCTAACGCGGCGCGCGCGGTTTGAGCGATGGCCGGCCCGCCACACGCCAACTTGCACGCGCGCGCCTACGCCTGCCTGCTGCTGGCCGACCCGGCTGAAAAATGCGCGGCCGTGGATGCGCTGCGCGACGATTTCGCGGCCGGGCGCGTGCTGCCCGTGCCGGGCTACGAGTGTGCGCCGGCCGTCGAACCGGGCCGCCCGGCACGCCCCGGGCTGGTGCCGCCGGCCGCCGTGCCGCGCCGCAATCCGCACACGCGCGAAGGCCACGCCGCCCTCATCCACGCGATTTGCCACATCGAATTCAACGCCATCAACCTGGCACTGGATTGTTGTTGCCGCTACGCCATGATGCCGCCGGAATTCCAGGCCGGCTGGCTGCAGGTGGCCTGGGAAGAATCCACGCACTACCGCCTGCTCGCCGCGCGCCTGGCAAAGCTGGGCTTTAATTACGGCGATTTCGTAGCCCACGACGGGCTGTGGCAAATGGCGCTCAAAACCGCGTCCGATCCGCTCGCGCGCATGGCGCTGGTGCCGCGCGTGCTGGAAGCGCGCGGCCTGGACGCCACGCCGCCCATCATGGCCAAACTGG
>JAEUNN010000668.1 GCA_016791085.1 Rhodocyclaceae bacterium
GGGGCGCGCGTGGGTTTTTTTACGACTCGGGCGGCAAGGCGCGCTTGCTGCCGTCAGCGTTCAGGGCGACGTAGGTCAGCGTGGCTTCAGTGACTTTGACCACCTGGCTGCGGTCCGGACCGCGTTCGGCATAAACCTGTACATCCACAGTAATCGATGTGCGGCCGACGCGCACGACTTCGGCGAAAAAACTCACCAGGTCGCCTACCGCGACCGCCTGTTTGAACAGGAAAGAATTGACCGCCACGGTGGCGACGCGCCCGCGTGCGCGGCGTACCGCGGGTATGGAGCCGGCCACATCGACCTGGGCCATGATCCAGCCGCCGAAAATGTCGCCGTGCGGATTCGTGTCGGCGGGCATGGGAACGACGCGCAGTGCAGGGTCCAGCGCGGGCAGTGTCGGTTCGCTCATCGGGGTTCCTTGGTTGGTCATATTGCGCTGCGGTATTTTAGAGCCAGGCAAACGATTCGTGCCGGCATCGGGAACAGCATTCGGGCACATGCAGCCCGGGCGGCCGGCGCGCCTGCCGCGCCGTGCATGCAGTGCCGCGCACGCAAGGGCCGCCGTTACATGGGCTGGCCGCAAGGGGCTGACGGTTCGCCGCGTCCCGCCCGCGCTATAGGCGCCGCGGCATGTTACGCCTGTGCCGGCCTGCGCGGGCCGGCCGGAGCGCCGGCGGCCCAGCCGGTCGGGTAGCGGGAATGCGTCCCGCGCGCCTGCGGCCGCGGCCCCCGCCATACCGCAGCGAGGCGGCCCGCGGCCCGTTTGCCTGATTCGGCGCGGTTGACTAGCCTAGTGTTACGCCGGCGTCGCCGGCGCGAGACGGGCTGCGTATCGTAGAGGAGGGTGCGCGACCCACATGCCGCCCAGGCGGCATGGCCGGAAAATCACAAGGAGGAGTACGCATGTCCACCGAAATTGCAGGCAGCAAGAGCGTCGCCGAACTGGTCGCGCGTTTTCTGATCGCGCGCGGCGTGGATCGCATCTACGGCATCCAGGGCGGCCATATCCAGCCGATCTGGGATTGGCTGGGGCGTCTGGGGGTGCGCATCATAGACGTGCGCGACGAAGGCGCTGCGGTGCATATGGCGCAGGCGCAGGCGTCGCTGGCCCCGAACATGGCCGGCGGCGTGGGGGTGGCCATGGCCACCGCCGGACCCGGCGTGACCAACTGCGTCACCGCCATGACCAATGCCCATCTCGAGCGCGTGCCGGTGCTGTTGATCGGCGGTTGCCCGCCGGTGGCGCAGGACGACCTCGGGCCGCTGCAGGGCATAGACCACGTCGCGCTGATGGCGCCGGTGTGCCGGCTGGCGCGTACGCTGCGCGTGGCCGACCAGATCACGCGTGATCTGGACAAGGCCTGGTCCGTGGCTCAGGGCGACGGCAACCCGCCCGGGCCGGTATATGTGGAAATTCCCACCGACGTATTGCGGCAGGACGTGCCGGATGCCTGCGTGCTGGCCGAACACATGCGCGGGCGGCCGCGCCGCCGCATCGAGCCGGTGGCGGCCGATGTCGCCGCCGCCGCCGCGCTGCTCTGCGCGGCACGCCGGCCGCTGGTCGTGAGCGGACGCGGCGCGCGCGGCTGTGGCGCGGAATTGATCGCCTTGCTCGACGCCAGCGGCGCCGTGTATCTGGACACCCAGGAAAGCCGCGCTCTGGTGCCGGCCGAACACGCCGCGGTGGTCGGGGCGTTGCGCGCACGCGCCATGGCGGAAGCCGACCTGGTGCTGGTGGTCGGCCGCAAGCTCGACTACCAGATGGCTTACGGTTCGCCGGCCGTATTCAAGGCCGCTCGCTTCGTGCGCATTGCCGACCATGCCGACGAATTGCGCGACAACCGCCGCGGCGAGGCCGAAATTCTGGCCGACGCCGGCCTCGCCATGGCGGCGCTGGCGGCAGCGCTGGGCGCACCGTCGGCTGCGCTGGACCGCGACTGGACCGGCGAATTGCGCGCAAAACACCTGGAACGCGGGCGCAAGTATGCCGAGGGCCTGAACCGCGCCGAGCCCGGCAAGGATGGCCACATGCATCCGAACCGCATTTTCGGCGCACTGCGCGAACTGCTCGCGCCCGACGCCATCACCATCGCCGACGGCGGCGACCTGTTGAGCTTCGCGCGCATGGGACTGCCGCCGCGCGACTATCTCGATGCCGGCACCTTCGGCTGCCTGGGCGTGGGCTCGCCCTATGGCGTGGCGGCCGCGCTGCTGTATCCCGAGCGGCAGGTGCTGGTGGTGACCGGCGACGGCGCCTTCGGCATCAATGCCATGGAAATCGACAGCGCCAAGCGGCACGGCGCCAAAGTCGTGTTCGTGGTGTCGAACAACGCGGCCTGGAATATCGAGCGCCTGGATCAGGAAATGAATTACGGCGGCCGTGTCATAGGCACCACGCTGGCCTGGAGCGACTATGCCGGCATGGCGCGGGCGCTGGGCCTGCACGCCGAACGCGTGACCGACCCGGCGCGCCTCAAGGGCGCCCTGGAAGAGGCGTTCAGCAAGGCGCCGGCGCTCATAGACGTGGTCACGACGCAATACGCGCTCAGTTCGGATGCCGGCAAGGGTTTGGGTTGGGTGCCGGTGCGCCAGGCCCTGATCGCCTGGGACGACGCCGAAAAAGCGCGCCGCGGCGAAGCCGTCTGAGCGCTACACCGGCCCGCGGCGCGGCATCCTGCCCGCGCCGCGGGCCGGGCGCCGCGCGGGCGCTCAGCGCGCCTTGCGCGCGAGGTAATGCATGGGCCCGCCCGTGTAGGGCGCGAAGCCCGTGCCGAAAATGACGCCCGCGTCGGCGAGCTCGGCATCCGCGACGATGCCGGCCGCGACGAGGCGCCGCGTCGCGTCCAGCAAAGGCGCCACGAGGCGTTCGGCGAGCCCGTCCGGCACCGCGCCGGGCCGCGCTTTGCGCGGCTTGCCGCCGGACCAGGCGTAAAAGCCGGCGCCGGATTTTTTGCCCAGGCGCCCGTCCGCCACGCGCTCGGCCAGGCAGCGCGGCGCGTTCGCCGCCTCCGCCATATGCGTGCCGGCCGCCAGCGCGATGTCCAGGCCTACCGTATCGGCAAGTTCCAGCGGCCCCATGGGCATGCCGAAGGCGAGCGCCGCGGCATCCACGGTTTCCGGCGCCATGCCCTCGTCGGCGCAGCGCATGGCTTCCAGCAGGTAAGGGCCCAGCACGGCATTGACCAGAAAGCCCGGCGCGCTCGCAACCGGCAGCGGCAATTTGTCGATGAGCCGTACGAAAGCCGCGGCCTTATGCGCTTCTGCCGCCAGCGTGGCGCTGCCGCTCACCACTTCCACCAGCGGCATGCTGGCGACCGGATTGAAAAAGTGGATGCCGACCAGGCGCTGCGGCTGTTGCAGCGCGCGCGCGATCTGTTCCAGGCGCAGCGACGAAGTGTTGGTGGCGAGCAGCGCGCCGGGTTTGAGCCGCGCTTCCAGCGCCGCGAGCAAAGCCTGTTTGGCCTCCAGATTTTCGACGATGGCTTCGATCACCACATCCGCCTGTGCCGCGCCCTGGCCGTTTGGGTCGGGCACGATGCGATCCAGCGCCTGCCGCGCCGCACGCCCGTCGCGCTTGTAACGGCGCCGGTATGCCGCCGCGGCGCGCTCGATGGCCGCGGCGATGCGCGCCAGGTCCTGGTCCTGCAGGGTCACCGCGAGGCCGCGCCCGGCGCACCAGGCGGCGATGTCGCCGCCCATGGTGCCGGCGCCCACCACATGCACGTGGCGTACGGCGCTGTCGCCGGCCTTGGCCAGGGTTTTGAGGCGCTCGCGCAACTGGTACACGCGCACCAGGTTGCGCGAGGTGTCGCTGCGGAATATCGCGGCGAGCGAGCCGGGCGCCGCATCCGGCACGGCCAGCGCATTGCCGCCGTAATTGGCCCACATGTCGAGTATCGCGTAGGGCGCCGGATAGTGTTCCGGACGCGCGCGTTTGGCGACCCGCGCACGCGCGGCCTGGGCCACGCGGCCGGCGAGCGGGCCGCTCAAAAGGCGCGTGGTCCAGGGCAGGGCGCGGCGCGCGGGCTGGCGCAGAAGCCAGTCGCGCGCGGCCGCGGGGGCCACGCGCGCCGGCACGCAGGCATCCGCGAGGCCCAGTTCCAGCGCCTTTTTGGCATCCACGCTGCGACCGGTCAGCAGCAGGTCCAGCGCCGCCGGCGCGCCCACGCGCTGCGGCAGGCGCAGCATGCCGCCCCAGCCCGGCACGATGCCCAACATGACTTCCGGCAAGGCGAACTGCGTGGCCGGCGCATCCACGGCAATCAGGTAGCGGCAGGCCAGCGCAAGTTCCAGGCCGCCGCCCAGGCAATAGCCTTCGACCAGGGCCAGGGTCGGGCAGCGCAGCGCGGCGAGCCGGTTGAACAGGGACCAGCCGCGCTCGACCAGCGCGCGCACCTGCGCGAGCGAGGCCAGGGTGCCGAATTCGTCTATGTCGGCGCCGGCCACAAAACCGCTGGATTTGGCCGAAGTGATGATCAGGCCGCGCGGCAGGTCCGGTTCCAGGGCATCCAGCAATTGGCCCAGCTCCTGCATGACTTCCCGCGTCAGTATGTTGTTTGCGGCGCCGGCGCGATCCAGGCGCGCCCAGGCCAGGCCGTCGCGGTCGCGCTCCAGGCGCCAGTGGGTCAGGCGGGCCGGGGTATCGCCGGGGCGGTCCATCAGTCGCGCTCCAGCAGCATGGCGCCGCCCTGGCCGCCGCCTATGCAGATGGCGGCCATGCCGCGCCGCCCGCCGCTTCGCGCCAGCGTGTGCGCGAGGTGCAGCACGATGCGCGCGCCGCTGGCGCCGACCGGATGGCCCAGTGCGATGGCGCCGCCGTCGATATTCAGTTTGTTCTCGTCCAGGCTGCCGGCCGCGCCGGGCAGGCCCAGTTGCTCGCGGCAATAGGCGTCGTCGCGCCATGCCGCGAGGCAGGCCAACACCTGCGCGGCGAACGCTTCGTTGATTTCCCAGGCGTCCAGATCGTTCAGCGCGAGGCCGTGGCGCTGCAGGATGGGGCTGGCCGCATGTACGGGGCCGAGGCCCATTTGCGCCGGATCCAGGCCCGCCCACTGGCTGTCGGCGATGCGCGCGAGCGGCGTGAGCGCGTGGCGGCGCAGCGCCTGTTCGGACGCCAGCAACAGCCAGCAGGCGCCGTCGCTCACCTGGGAACTGTTGCCGGCCGTGACCGACCCGTAAGGGCGGTCGAATACCGGCTTGAGTTGCGCCAGTTTGTCCGGCGTCGAATCGCTGCGCACACCGTCGTCGACGGCATAAGCTTTGCCGTCGGCCGTCACGACCGGCACGATTTCGCCGAAATGCCCGGCCGCCTGGCCGGCCAGGACACGCGCGTGCGAGCGCGCCGCGAATTCGTCCTGCATGGACCGGTCCAGGCCGAATTTTCTGGCCAGCACTTCGGCTGTTTGTCCCATGCTGAGGCCCACCACGGGATCGGTCAGGCCTTGCAACAATCCGATGACCGGCGCCAGATAGCCGAGGCGGAAGCGCCTCAGCGCGGCGAGGCGCTGGCCGGCGCTGCGCGCGGCATACCAGCCCGACAACCAGCGCACCATGGCGTCGGAAAATAGCAGCGGCGCGCGCGACAGCGCATCCACGCCGCCCGCCAGTACCAGCTGCGAGCGGCCCAGACGTATGTTGGCGATGGCACTGTCCACGGCCTGCATGCCGCTCGCGCAATTGCGCATGACGGTCCACGCCGGCACGCGCTGCGGGCAGCCCATGCGCAGCGCCGCGACACGGCCGATATTGACCTCGTCGGGCGCCGGCGCGGCCGAGCCCAGTATGACTTCGTCCAGCGCGTCGGCGCCCACGCGGCTGCGGCTCAGGAGTGCGCGCCCGGCCGCCACGGCCAGATCGGCCGCCGCAAACGGCCCCGGCGCATTGCGCGCCTTCAGAAACGGCGTGCGCGCGCCATCGACCAGATATACCGCCCCCGCATCAGTCATGCCGTCTCCCGACCCGCTGTCTCTTCAACTTGTGTTTGCCGCCTGGCGCCGCGGCGGCACGCGGGTGGCCCGGCGCGAACTCGCGCCGGCGCGGTTCCGCGCGCTGCGGCACGCGCCTTAGCCGACTGCCACGCGCGCATTGCCGGCGCGGCCCGGCTCGTCGCTGCGCACCTGGTGTTCCGCGCGCCCGAAATCCTGCGCGAAATCGTCCACGCGTATCACGCGGTTGCGCAATTCGTCGCGGCGCGCGAACAGTGCGGCGTCTTCGGCGCTGGCGATACCCGCGGCCAGCGCGGAATTCAGCCATTCGGCCGGCGTGCGTCCGCTGATGCGGCCTTCCTTGTGCGCGGCGCGCAGGCGCGCTTCCAGCGCTTCGGCCTCCACGGTCGCGGCCAGCGCGGCTTCGATGGCGCCTACCGCCTCGCTGTCGTTGTGCGGCAAATACATGTCGGCGGTGAGGCGGTCGCGCGCGGAGCCGGGTGCGATCAGCATTTGCGCGACCTGTTCGCCCAGCTGGTCGGCCGGCACCGTGTATGGCCGCCCGAGCGGGAACAAGGTCCATTTGAGCAATTTCGCCAGCGCGCGCACGGGGAAATTGGAAATGACGCCTTCCAGCGCATTTTGCGCGGCGAACATGCAGTCCCAGATGGCCCATTGCAGCAGCGGCAAATCCTGTTCCTGGCGGTGCTCGTCCTCGAAACGCTTGAGGCAGCACGAGGCGAGGTACATCATGGACAGCACGTCGCCCATGCGCGCCGACAGCTTTTCCTTGCGCTTCAGGTCGCCACCCATGCTGAGCATGGCAATGTCGGCGATGAACGCGAATGCCGCGGAAAAGCGCGTGAGCTGCTGGTAGTAACGCCTGGTCTGCGGCGCCACGCCCTGGCCGCCGTTGTCCGGCAGGCCCACATAGTGCGAGCCGGTCAGGCCCATCACGAAGGCGCGCGCGGCATTGCTGAATACGTAGGCGACGTGACCGCACAGCGCGGCGTCGAATTCGCGCAGCGCGGCGCGGGTGTCCTCCGCGCTCGCGGCGCGCATTTCGCGCAGCACATAGGGATGGCAGCGTATCGCCCCCTGACCGAAAATGATGAGGCTGCGCGTGAGGATGTTCGCGCCTTCCACGGTAATGGATACCGGCACCTGCTGGTAGGCGCGGCCGAGGAAGTTGGACGGTCCCAGGCATATGCCCTTGCCGCCCAGTATGTCCATGCCGTCATTGACCACCTGGCGCGCGCGTTCGGTCACGTGGTATTTGGCGATTGCCGATACCACCGACGGCTTTTCGCCCTGGTCCACCGCGCCGGCGGTCATTTTGCGCACGGCGTCCATGAGGTAGAGGTTGCCGCCCATGCGCGCGAGCGGTTCCTGCACGCCTTCGAATTTCCCTATCGCGGTCTTGAACTGCTGGCGCACGCGCGCATAACCGCCCACCGCGCGCACGGCCAGTTTGGCCATGCCGGTGGTGGAAGCCGGCAGCGAAATCGAACGGCCCGCCGCGAGACACTCCATGAGCATGCGCCAGCCCTGGCCGGCCATGGCCGGCCCGCCTATGATCCAGTCCAGCGGCATGAACACTTCGCGTCCCCAGTTGGGGCCGTTCTGGAATACCGCATTGAGCGGCAGGTGGCGGCGGCCGATGTTTACACCTGGGTGGCTGGTCGGCACCAGGGCGCAGGTGATGCCCAGGTCTTCGGTCTCGCCCAGCAGGTGGTCCGGGTCGTACAGGCGGAATGCCAGGCCCAGCAAGGTGGCGACCGGCCCAAGCGTGATGTAGCGCTTGTCCCAGGTGACGCGCATGCCCAGCACTTCGCGGCCGCCCCACTGACCCTTGCAGATCACGCCGTAATCGGGAATCGACGCGGCGTCCGAACCCGCGTGCGGGCTGGTCAGCGCGAAACACGGAATTTCCTCGCCGCGCGCGAGGCGCGGCAAATAGTGCAGTTTTTGCGCCGGCGTGCCGTATTGCAGCAACAGTTCGGCCGGGCCCAGCGAATTCGGCACCATGACCGTCACGGTGGCGGCGGAACAGCGCGTGGCGAGCTTATGCACCACCGCCGAATGCGCCCAGGCGGAAAAGCCCTTGCCGCCGTACTCCTTGGGAATGATCATGCCCAGGAAGCCGCGCTGTTTGATGTAGTCCCACACCGCGGGCGGCAGGTCGTAGAGCACGTGGCTGGTTTCCCAGTCGTCGGACATGCGGCACAGTTCTTCCGTATCGACATCCAGAAAATGCTGTTCTTCGGCCGTGAGATGCGGCTGCGGGTAGGCCAGCAGGCGATCCCAGTCGGGCCGGCCGCGGAACAGTTCGCCTTCCCACCATACCGTGCCGGCTTCCAGCGCCACGCGTTCGGTATCCGACATGGGCGGCAGCATGCGGCGATACAGCGCCAGGATGGGCTGCATGACCAGCGCGCGGCGCAGCGGCCCCACGTTGAGCAGCACGATTTTCAGGCCGGCGATGGCGAATACCGCCAGCACCAGCCATGGCGGCCAGCCGCCGGTATACGCGATGGCGCCCAGGAAGGCCAGCGCACCTGTACTGACCAGCCACAGCGGCGCGGCAACATAGGCCGCGGCGAGCCCGGCCGCGAACATTGCCAGAACGATCAACCAGACCATGACATTCTCCTAGCTAGCGCTGTCGCCGGGGGGCGCAAGGCCGGGCAGGGGCGCGCGCAGACCGCCCAGCAGGAAGGCCATGAGGCGGTCCGGCAGGCGCGCCCAGGCATCTTCGCCATCCACGTCCACGCCCGTGAGCAGGCGCAGGTTATCCACTCCCATGATGGCGTATGAAAACGCCCCCAGCATGAAATGAAAGCGCCACAGCACTTCCTGCGGCGGAACGTCCGGCATGGCGCGTGCGAACGCGGCGCTGAAGCGCTCCATCACGGCGGAATTTTCGGCGGCCAGAAATTCGCGCAGGAATTGCGCCGGATTGCCCGAGGAGCGCGCCAATAGCCGCATGAAGGCCTGCCCGCCGCCGGTCCGGTCGGCCGCGAGCGCGATGGCCGGGGCGAAAAACGCCTGCACGACCAGATGCGGCTTGACCCGCGCGGCGCCGCCGGCACCGGCTTCGGCGGCGTCGAGCTGCGCGATGCGCCGGGCATTCAGGCTATCCAGGCGCCGCCGCAGCACCGCCTGCAACAGCCCTTCCTTGCTGCCGAAGTGGTAATTCACGGCCGCCACGTTGGCCCCGGCGCGCTGCGTGATGGCGCGCATGCTGGTGGCTTCGACGCCGCGCTCCGCGAACAGGGCTTCGGCCGCGTCGAGTATGCGTTCGGGCGTGTCGGGCAAGGAGGCGGAATCGGACATTCCAAACGATAGATTTAAACGAATGTTTGAATTCTGGCATGCCGCCGAGTGTGGCGCAAGGATTGTTTTTTACCTCTTGCCGTTGCCGCGCTTGCCTGACTGCCCCAATGGACTTGCCGCCGGGCCGGCGCCGTGCACCGCGACTGCCGGCGCGCGGCGCAAAGCCAGGCGTTGCAGCCGTAACGCCGGCGCAAGCAGACAATATGCCATAATGTTTGGCGACGATGCACTTCGTGGCAGCACGGAGGTGCGCGTTCCCGGCGCGTGCCGGGTACAAGCTGCATGAGCGCCGCACCGCCTGCCCGCAACCTGGCCGGCCGGTGCGCGCCGGACGGAGCCGAAATCGCCATGACCCTGCGCCTGATCGTCGCGTGTTTGCTTTTGCTGCAGGCCATGGCGGCCGGCGCCGGAATGTCCGTGGCGGACTATGAAGCGGCGCGCACACGCGTCATCCTGCAGTTGCAAGACGGCAAGTTCGCCGAACTGGATGCGGAACTGAACGCGCTGCAGGCGCGCTTCGAACAGTCCGGAGAACTCGAAGACGCGATCTGGGACGCGTTCAAGCCTTTCGACGAACTGGCGCCCGAACTGGCCGATGCCGAACCGCAATTGCGCGCCTGGGTGGAGCGCCATCCGCAGTCCTATGCCGCGCATGCCGCGCTGGGCATACACCTGATGCGCCGCGCGCGCGATGCGCGCGGCGGCGGCTACATCCGCGCCACCAGTGCGGCGCAGCTCGATGCCATGCAGCGCTGGATGGAGCCGGCCATGCGGGAACTCAAACTATCGCTGACACTCAGTACGCGCCCGCTGCTCAGCTATCACATGCTGGTAACCGGCGCCTCGTTCACCGGAGCGGACGCCGACAAAGAGGCCTACTACCAGGCCGGCATAGGCCTGCTGCCGGCCAGCCGGCACCTGCGCGCCCTCTACCTGGACCGTCTGAAGCCGCGCTGGGGCGGCAGCTATGCGGCCATGAGCGCCTACACGGAACAAAGCGCCAAGGTGCTCGCGCGCAGTGCCGACCTGCACAGCATGCAGGCGGAAATTCCGGCCGACCAGGCCGATCGCGCCTATGCGGCGGGCGATCTGGATGCGGCCGAGCGCCTGTACACCGCAGCGCTGGAATTGTCCGACGAGGCCTGGCTACGCTGCCAACGTGCCTGGGTGCGCAGCGCGCGCAATGCCTGGGACGGCGTGCTGGAAGATTTGCATCATGCGCGCGGTGGCGAGGCCTGCGCCTGTTCCTGTGCCGCGGTGGTGGCCCGCTTCGCCACGCGCCGTGCCGATGACCCGCGCGCGCTGGAACTGCTGGATGCTTTCATTGCGCTCAATCCGCGTGCCGGCGACCTGTACGGCCGGCGCGGCTGGATCATGCACCAGGCCGGCCGCCACGCGGACGCGCTGCAGGATTTTTTGCGCGGCGCGGAACTGGGTGACGCCTATGCCCAGACCATGGCCGGCAAATACCTGTTCCAGGGCACCGGCGGCCTGCCGGCCGACCGCGAACGCGGCCTGGGTTTGCTCCAGGCCGCTGCCCGGCAGGGCGACCGCAACGCCCAGCTCAGTGTCACGCAGGCGCTGGACATGCTGGGCCGCAAGGCCGAGGCCGAAGCCGCGCGCACGCGCTACGCCGCCATGGAGCGTGCCGGCGCAGAGACCGGACCGGCGCGCGGCGCGCCCCCGGCCGGGCCCGGCACCGACTACTACCTCAAACTGGCCGCGGCCGGCGCCGCCTTGCTGGCGATATGGGCAGGCATACGCAGCGCGCGCCGGCCCCGGCCGGGCAAAGCCGCCGAGGACCAAAACCCTTAGGCATGGCCGTGCCCTCACGCAGGTTTCGCGCCGGCCCGGTTTCGAGCGCCGCTGTACGTCGCCCCCGCCTGCCTCGCAAGGGTTACCGGCGCCTGACGCGGTGCAATGCCGGCTCACAATCAGCGATTAGCTGCAATGTTGCTTCGCTGGCTGTCGGTCCGCCAGGCCCCGCATTTTCAGTCTGAGCCAACCGCAAAGCCCAGGGCTGGGGCGAATGCTCGCGCCCCTGCGAGCGAAATGCGCCTTGGAAGCCGGCTATTGCCCACCCGCGTGTCCCGCGGCCAGCAAATCGACCCAAACCTGGTCTGCAAACTGGCTGAAAACAATCCAGTTATGGTATTCGCCATGCCAGTAGCCGCGGCTACGGCATATCGGCTCAACAAGCGCGCGGACGCTCTCGTTGAGCGGATGCCACACTGCCCAATCCCCGGAAGGCAGCCGCCGAAGCTGCACCGGTACGCCATGAATCGAAATGCTGCGGGTGTCGTACAAAATCCTGGCCTCGTTGAATGAAAACGAAACCAAGATAGGCTGCCGGCCCATGGTTACAACACTGCCAAACGCCGCAAAAGGCCAGTCACAGGGTTGCAAGCATGCATGAAAACAATGAGCTGGACGTTGTGGCCGGGCAGGATGATCGCAGCGAATTGCGGGCATCCGCCGCATGTCTGGTGGCCTATCTGGACACCTACCCGGCAAGCGGGCGCGCCTTCAGTGTCCTCCGCTTCGTTGCGCAGGAAACAATGAAACGCATCGACGCACGCCTGCCCCACCACATCAACAATTTCGCGATTCAAACGGCCGTCAAGGGCTGCGCGGACCACGACCCGAGCGGCTGGCTCAGTCCAATCTGGAAGAAAATAGAAAGCGATATCCTCCCCAAGCGCGAGCAGGGGCTACAGGATTTTGCGCGTGGGCGCGGGATGACAGCCTATCCATGGGTTGCCAAGACGAGCAGTTCAGGCGGCGCCGGCAACCAGGCGCACTATCATTTGGTAACTCGTGCCATGCCTTGCACGCAGGCGCCCGCAGTGACCAAACCGCCAGATCCGGACATCACCTACATCCGCCTGGAAATTCTGCAGCCGTCCTGGACGTCCCGAAGGTTCTTCGGCAAAAATCTGTCCTTGGCTGGCGGCCGCAAGTTCATGTTCGTTCTGTCGCCGCTCGCATGGCTGGCATTCGCCATTTATCCATGCTGGTACGCCTGGAACGTCGTCAGCTCGGCCGGCGCGTCGCCCGGGGTCGGGAATGTTCTGCTGGCGCTCCTTGCCTCTGTTCTATTTTTGGGTCGCACGGCGCCAGTTTCGGCACCTGACAAGCTTGATCGAACATCGTGTCGTTATGGCCAACGATAGCCCGTTTGCCATCGAAGAGCCGGGCGTATGCCTGGAACTGGCAACTCCGTCCACGCCCGCCAATGGCGCCCGGCCCCCGCGCGTGTTGCGGCTCGTGAAGTACGCAGCGCTGTGCCCGATTGGCTCCGCACAGCTTTTGCTCGACAAGGGCGAACCGGATTTCCCGCGGCGCATCGTCGGCCGCTGCACGGAAAGCCCGCGCGAACACGTGTTCAGTTTCGACCGCGCGACACATTCCGGCGACCGCCTGCGTGGGCCGCGCAAAAATTCGGGGCGGACGTGACGATGGCGAGCGAATCCGGAGGCGGCCTATGGTGTGCCGGGCATGCCTGCCGTGTCGCCGTCAACTTGTAGCGACGCCCTGCATCGCACGCCGGTGTACGTCCCGACAACGCCATGCCGTTACACGACTGCTGACCCGACACGATTCAGTCAGGCGCATGGCTTTTTAACAGCGCGATCATGACCTCAAACTCCTTCACGTATTTCCGACGAAACATCGGGTACCGACCGGGCCGAGGCCCGCGAACTCGGCGGCCTCGCCTCGCCGACGACTACACCGCCTGCGACCGCCCAGGCAGCGGGCCTGTTCAACGCCGATGACGCCACTTTGCTGGCCGACGTCGAGGCCCGCAAACCTCTGGTTATGCGCGGCATCGATGCGCGCAACCATGGCTATTTCGGGCAGGAAGTCCCTAAAATGGACAACTGGGTGCACGACCTGAACTTGGGCCTGGACCAGGACATCAAGGAAAGCGACCGCGGGATCAAGGAGGTGCGCCGCACCGCCGCGACCACGCCGACACGCGAAGAAAAGCTGTCGTGGCAGAAAAATCAGCGCGAACTGGAAGCACCCGTGGCAAACTGCGCCGGGAAGCGCTTGCCCGGCGGGACGAAGTCAAAACCCTGCGGAATGACATCATCCGTCGGTTGGAGGTGCGGCCGCAGCAGCCGGCGGAAGCGCACACCATTCTCGATCGTATGGGCTTGGAGTGCCATCGGAAGACCTACCTCGGTGACTGGTGTGGGTGCCGGCGCCAAACTGATGCAGAACCTGACCGGGAACTGCTCGACCGTGTCGGTAATTGCCTGGGAATCATGGAGCCGGGAAGGCGGCAGGGACAGCATCCAGGAGCCCGCCGTTGGGCCTGTGTGCCGCGTCGGCCACGGCGTGCCTCTCCCGACGCGCCATCCCGAGGAACGGGTCAAAGCAGGAAGAAGACCGAAGAAAAGAAAGACAACGAAGAAGCTCCAGCATTTTTCAATTTGTTGGGGAAAATCCAGGAGATCGCGCCAGTTTCACGCCGGCAGATTTCGACGACTATCAGGACGGCCGAGACAATTGGATTATTCTTTCGCTCCAACAGCGTGAAATCCTGGAAACACGGACATGTATATAAGCAAAGTGACTTTGGGGAATGTTCGTGGATTCACGGATCTGAATTTCGATCTCACGCGTCCGGGCGGTGGTTTTGCAGGCTGGACAGTCTTCACCGGCGACAACGGCTCCGGCAAGAGTACCCTGCTCAAAGCCATTGCGGTTGGTCTGACAGGGAAGGATACGGCGCGCGCTCTGCAACCGAGTTTTCATCGCTGGATTCGCGAAGGGCAACATGAAGCTTTCGTTGAACTTGGATTGATGCCTGTCACCGAGGACGACTACTTTAGCGAGGGCGGGCGCGTCACCGACAAGGCATTTCTTGCCCGAATGGCATTCAGGAACGGCCACAAAGAACCGCAGATTGAGGCAGCGCTGCCGTCCGGAGTCAGCAGGAAGAACTACTCCACGCCGCAGCGTTCCATTTGGTCGCTGGACGCAAAAGGATGGTTCTCCTGCGGGTATGGTCCGTTTCGCCGTGTATTCGGCGCGTCGCCCGAAGCCACGCGTCAGATGGTGGCGCCCTCCACCGAACGATTCGTCACCATGTTTCAGGAAGCGGCCTCGCTGGCCGAGGTGGATCAATGGTTGCGGACTTTGAGTCACAGGTCGCTGGAGGCCAAATCGGACGCCAGGGAGCAAATGGACCTGATTCTGGCCGCATTGCGCGATGAACTGATGCCAAATCAGATCACGGTGGACCGTATCGATTCGGATGGCTTGTGGCTCAAGGACAGAAACGGACTCCAGTTGTCGTGGAGCGAAATGAGCGACGGCTATCGCGCCGCGCTGGCCTTGCTGGCCGATATCCTGCGCCATCTGATCAATGCATATGGCGTTGCCAACATCGCTGACCGCGATGATGACGGCAAACTGGTCTTCCGGCGCAGCGGCGTCGTGCTGATCGACGAGATCGACGCTCACCTGCATCCCGAGTGGCAGCGCGAAATCGGCTTTTGGCTCAAGCGCCACTTCCCGAACATCCAGTTTCTCGTGACCACGCACAGCCCCATAATCTGCCAGGCGGCGGACCCGAACGGTCTGTTCGTGTTACCCGAGCCGGGCAGCGGGAACGAGCCGCATCCCCTGAGCGAGACTGAGTACCGCAAGGTGATTACCTCGCGGCCGGACACCATTCTGCTCACATCGGCATTCGGCCTGCAAAACACCCGCTCTCCCCAAGCCGTCGAGGCGCGGGCGCAGTACGCCAGAATAAAGGCGAAGGAGCGCTCCGGTGCGAAGCTCAGCCGGGACGACAGGCAGCAGCTACAGCAACTCCAGTTGTTCGCGCGGGCAGACGAGGAACTCTGATCCGTGCAGCGAGTGAATCGGCCGAAACTGCCGGGCCGGGCGCAAGCCTATCTCGACGGCAAGTGGCAGGCAACCAACGGGACGTTGAACATCGAGCCTGCATGGAAGTCTGCGCGCCAGACGCAAACCATGCGTGTGGTGCTGCAAACGCTGCAAAACATGGCGGGAGCACGCGAGCGGTGCATGTATTGCGTGGACTCGCACGGCAGCGACATTGAACACTTCTGGCCTAAGGGCCCCTATCCCGAACGCGCATTTCTATGGCCCAACCTCTTGCTGTGTTGCTCCGAGTGCGGGCGATTCAAGGGCAGTCAGTTTCCTCTGTCGGGCACAGGTCAACCCATGCTGGTGGATCCGAGTGCCGAAAACCCGTGGGACCACCTCGATTTCGATCCTGACACCGGCAACCTCACTGCGCGCTATGACGTGGCCATCGCAGCGCCATCACCCCGGGGTGAATGCACGGTACGAGTGCTTCAACTGGATCGACGCGAAGCCATGGCGGAAGGCTATCGCAGGACGTATCGGCGAATCGCCGCCCGCGTAGAGCAGGCTCTGGCTGCGGACGCAATCGAACCTCAGGCGCTCGCGGAGGAACTCCGGCAAGCCGACGAGCACGGCTTGCTGGGTTGGTGTTTCAGTGCCGTGGGCGCCCGGCTTAAGCCTTTCGGGGATTTGCGCCGCAGGGCGCCGGACGCATGGGCCGCCTGCGAGGCCGCGGGAAAGTGAGGATGCACGAAGAGCCAAACTCGAAGTCACCCGGATCGGAAACGAGACGCGGCCCACGCTGGGACCGCGCATCCTGATCGAAGGCCTCGGCAAGTCGTACCGCGCCAAGTATCGCGTAGCCGACAATGCCGATGGCGGAGCCGGAGCGGGAAGGAGAAAGTCCGAGAATGAACGGGGCCGAACGAAGGCGGGAATTACGTCGCCGCTCCGCAGCCCGGCCGGCCGCGATCCATCCGGCCCGGCCGATTAGCCGCCCGGCGGCTGGTTCAGTTGCGCTGCCTCGGGCGGTGCGGCGAGGCCGCTCTGGTCCTTTAGTCCTATGCCGGACAGGCCCAGGCGGCGCGCTCCGGCCAGCAGGAATTTGAGCGTGTGCGCGGCCTGCGCGTAACTCAAGCCTTCCGGTCTCACGTTGGAAATGCAGTTGCGCTCGGCATCTACGCGGCCCGGGCGGGGCGCATAAGTCAGGTAGATGCCCAGGCTGTCGGGCGAACTTAGTCCC
>JAEUNN010000523.1 GCA_016791085.1 Rhodocyclaceae bacterium
GCGACGTGGTGCCCGAACCGTTTTCGCCGGTCGATTCGGGCAGTTCGCGCCGCCTCGCGAATCTGCTGCTGGAACAGGGCTATCGCCCGTGCGGCTCCCAACTGCTGCCGGGCGCGCACTGCGGCGCGCCGGAGAGCAACAAGTTGCCGCCGCCATGCACAGCCCCCCGGCCTGGCTGCAGGCTCTGGTGAGCGAGCGCAGGCGTCAGTTCGCGGCCCGGCAGCATGAGACGGCGCCCGATTGCATACTCGACACCGGCGCGCTGCCTGCCGGCACAACGCCCGCGCCGTCGCCCGCGCCGGCTCGCGCTGCATCAGGCGTGTTCCAGGGCGTGCCGGTCGGCACCGGAAGCGCCTGTGGACCGGCGCGCATGCTGCATGCGCCCGACCAGGGCCAGCGCCTCATGCCGGGCGACATAGTGGTCGCGGCATCCACCGATCCGTCCTGGACCCCGCTTTTTCTGCGTGCCGCCGGTCTGGTCATGGAAACCGGCGGCTTTCTGTCGTGCGGCGCCATCGTGGCGCGCGAATTCGGCATCCCGGCGGCGGTGAACCGGCGCGGCATTCTGGCGCGCTTGACCGACGGCGACAGGCTGCAGGTAGATGGCGCGAAGGGAACTGTCAGTCGGCTTCCGCACCGCGCAGTGGAACAAATCCCGGTCTAAACTCGCGCGACTCACGCGGGTTTACCTCTCATTCCGTCACTGCAGCGCGCAGGCCAGCCGCCGACGCGCATCGAACGCATTATCCTAAATTCCCTAGTTGACGGCTTTGACAAATGAATAAAGCGCTGAAATGCTTGATCTTCATTCGCCTTCGCGAGCGCACCGTGCGGGTGAGCGCCGTTACGCACCCGATGGCACGACTGGCGCGCCGCCTGGCGTCGTTGCGCCTCGCGGCAAGGGGGCGATCATGCGCGTTGTCGCGCCTAGCCACACAACGTGCCAGCCGCACCCTCGCATGCGTCCAACTGAGATGTGTAGGATTATCGTACCTGGTCCAGGCAAACATATGAATCGCACCGGCATCGGGTTGCAATTGGCCGGTGCCGCACCGCGATCCGAAGAACTGAGGCCGAAGCAGCGCCCGACTGAGGATTTCGTCCCGTCCGCGGCAGTTCCGTGCACGCTTCCGGGCTCGGGAGAAATGCCCCCGGTGACTTGCGGACGCCCTTCGACAGGCTCAGGGCGAACGGGTGAAGGACATCCCTCGCTCCGCCACGGCCTGCCCGGGTGCGATCCGTCTTATCCAGCGACCCAGCCCCCGTGCTTCAGCGCCCATTAGCGCTGGCAAGCTGCGCGCCGGCCGCCACGCCATGCCGGCAAACAGGAAATCACCGCAAGCGAAACTTGATGCGCCGGCCGGCTCACAATAAGCGCTCTATTGAGCCTGCCGGATACATTCTGACAAAAGGCGCACCCATGCTAATATCCGCCAAGCCGTCAATGAGCCCCCGTTCGCCGGCAGCGTCCGTTTCCTGGCCAAAATAATTACAAGGGCCGGCATGGTGGCAGTCACCGCTACAGAGTTTTCGAGTCAAACATGCCAAGCTCAAATTCCTTGCGCGATACCGCAGCGTCCCTGGCGGCCATGCAGGCCCTGCCCATATCGCAGCACGCCCGCGCCCTGAAGCTGCATTTTCCCAACCGTGACGGCCCCGCCAAGGAACTGCTGCCCACCTCATTCGAAGGCTGGGAAGAGGTATCGCGTGGGTTCGAATTTCGCATCCACTGCGTCTGCCGCGATGCCGGGTTGCCGCTCAAATCGCTGATCGGGCGCATGCTCACCCTGGAACTCGAAGTGCCGCGCGGCGCTCCGCGCTACATCAACGGTTACTGCGAGCGCTTCGACTTCGTGCAGGAAGACGGCAATCTTGCGCACTACGAAGCCCTGCTGGTGCCCTGGACGGCCTTTCTTGCGCACCGCGTGGATACGCGCATTTTCCAGAAAATGAGCATGCGCGCAGCCATAGACAAAATATTCCGGGCGTCCGGTGTGGGCGATTGGGACTGGCGCCTGAAAAATCCACCGGGCGAAGAAACTTACCGCGTGCAATACGGCGAAAGCGACTGGAACTACTTCTGCCGGCGTTGCGAAGAGCGCGGCTGGCACTTTTTTTTCGAGCACCAGGCCGAACGCCACATCCTGGTCATCAGCGACGACAGCCTCGCCGCCAAGTCCCTGCCGCCCGGTACGGCACTGCGCTACCACCCGCGTACGCAAGGCGAACACGCGGAACACGTGTTCGCGCTGCGTGCCCTGCGCCGCTTCATCCCCTCGAGTGCCAGCCTGTCGAGTTTCGATTTCAAAAAACCTCAGCCCGCGCAGGCCGATGCCAAAAGCCAACACACCCAGGGCACGGCCCCCAAAGTCGAACAGTACCGCTATGCCGGCGCCTACGGCTATGCCAGCGAGGGCGCCGGCAGCAAGCTGGCACGGCGCCGCATGCTGGCCATTGAGGCGCGCGCAAAACTGTTCGACGGCGATAGCACGGCGCGCAACTTTACCTGTGGAGCGTGGTTCCGCCTGACCGAACACCCCGAATTCGCCAAGCGCGCGGCCGACGACAGCGAATTCCTGCTGCTGCGCGTGGAACACCGCGGCCGCAACAACCTGCTCAAGGAAGACGCCGCAACCCTGTACGAAAATAGCTTTACGGCGCTGCGCCGAAAAATTCCCTACCTCCCGCAGCCCGGTCAGAACAGCCATGCCCCTCTCATCCACGGCCCGCAGACCGCCACCGTGACAGGGCCCAAAGGCGACGAAATATTCTGCGACGAGCATGGCCGCGTCAAAGTCCAGTTCCACTGGGACAGGCACGGCAAATTCGACGCCGACAGTTCGTGCTGGGTGCGCGTTGCGAGCACCTGGGCTGGCGACAATTTCGGCTTCATGGCGGTGCCGCGCATCGGGCAGGAAGTGCTGGTCGAATACCTGGATGGCAACCCCGACCTGCCCATCATTACCGGCCGACTCTACAACGCCGCCAACCCGCCGCCCTGGAAATTGCCCGCGGGCAAAACCCAGACCGGCATCCTCACGCGCAGCACCAAGGGCGGAAGCTATTCCACCGCCAACGCGTTGCGCTTCGAAGACCGCAAGGGCGCCGAACAAGTGTGGCTGCAGGCCGAACGCAACCTCGACGTGGTGGTGGAAGCCGACGAAACCCACAGCGTGGGCGGCACGCGCACCGAAACCGTCAAGCGCCAGTTGGCTGTCATCGTGACTGATGGCCCGCAGATGAATGTCGTCAAACAGGACATCGCGGTCGAAAGCCAGAGCGGCCAATACACCCTGGTGGCCGCCACCGCCATCGTGCTCAAGGTCGGCGCCAGCAGCATAGAAATGACACCTTCGGGCATCACGCTCAAGGCGCCGCGCATCGATCTCAACCCCTGATCCGCCTGCCTGCCATGTCCAACCGCCCGCCGCAAGTCCTGCGCCTGCACGAAGGCAGCATCGCTCTGCCCAACGGCTATGAAGACCGTACCGCCAACCTGTTCGTGCCCGTCACGGACACCAAACTACTACCCAACCTGAGCATTGCGCGCGACTGGATGCGCGAGAACGAAACCTTGCCCGATTACGTTACGCGGCAGATCGGCCTGCTCAAAGCCAACCTGCCCGGACACAAAGTGCTGGCCCGCGCCCCGGCCAGCCTCGGACGCGAAGCGGTGCTGGCCGGCGAACAAATAGACGCCTCCCACAAAGCCGGCGGCCAGACCATCCACCAGCGCCAAGCCGCTTTTGAAGTTGCGCCGCGCCGCGCGCTCATCTTTACGGCGACGATGCCGGGCCTGCCGCATCCCGAATTCGACGCCTACTGGCGCGCCTGGTTGGCCAGCTTCACCCTGCGTAGCGACGCCTGATCGGCGTCCAGTCTCCCCGAGCCTCCAGCAAGCCTGTCCGGCACAAGACCTATCCATGTTCGAAGCCGCCCGCGTTACCGACGGCATATCGCACACCAGCGCGCTCACCGGTTTCCTGGTCGGGGCGGTACTGGGCATCGCGCTCATCGCCGCGGTCGCGTTCGCCACCTTCACGTGCGGGTTCGGCGTCGCGCTGCTCGCCGGCCTGGTCGCCGGGGTAGGCGCCAGCGCACTGTTGGCGGCGGGTGAAGCCCTAGGCAAAATGTTCAGTTCCCCGGCCGGCTCGATCACTACCGGCTCGGGCAACGTATTTACCAACAGCCTGCAGGCGGCGCTGGTGTCCATGAGCACCGGCGTGTGCAGCAAACATCCGCCGCCGCAGGTGGTGGCCGAAGGCTCTTCCAACGTATTCATTAACAGCCAGCCAGCCGCCCGCAAAGGCGACAAAATCACCTGCGGCGCCAAAATATCCAGCGGCTCCGGCAACGTATATATCGGCGGCGGCACCGTACAGTACCTGCCGGTCGCCGACGAGGTGCCGCAATGGCTGCGCACCGCCGTCGAATGGGCCTTTGCCATCGCCGGCATCGTAGGCGGCCTGGCCGGACTGGTGCGTGTGGCCGGCGGCCTGTCGCGCGCCATGCGGCCCTGCGCGGCCAAATTCATCGCCGGCAGCGTGCTCGGCGAAGTTGCCGGCCGCTATGTAATCGGCCCGGCCGTCGAGCGCGTCGTCGGCGGGCTGCTGGGGCATCCGGTCGACATGACCACCGGCCGCAAACTGCTGCTGGCCGAACACGAAATCGACTTCACGCTGATCGGCCGCCTGCCGCTCACCTGCGCGCGCTTCTATGCGAGCAACCTGGAACACACTGGCGCCCTAGGCCGCGGCTGGGTGTTGCCCTGGGAAATCACGTTGCAGTGGCAGCCTGACAACATCGTGCTGCGCGACGCACAGGGGCGCGAAACGCCGTTTCCCCACGTGCCGCGCGGCAGCGGCGTGTATGCCCCGGCGGAACAGCGCACGCTAAGCTGCGCACCCGACGGCCGCCTGTTCCTGCACGGCGCGGACGAGTTGTATTACGAATTCGATCCACTCGACCCCGAGCACCTGCCGCCTGGCGGCATCGCCCGCCTGCGTCGCATCGAAGACCAGGCCGGCCACTGGCAAAGCTACCAACATGACAACGCCGGCCGCCTTACCGGCATCCGCACCGGCGCGGGCGATCACCTGCTGCTCAACTACGCCGGCCCGCAAGGCCGCCTCACGCAGATAGACCAGGTCGCCGGCGGCACGCCCGGCCCGCTGGTACGCTACGAATACGACGAAGCCGGCCAGCTCATCGCGGTGATCGACGCCCTCGGCCACACCACGCGGCGCTTCGGCTGGAGCGGCGGGCGCATGGCCGAACACAGCGATGCGCTGGGATTTTCCTGCTCCTACACCTGGCAAGAACAAGGCGGCGTCGCGCGCGTCGTACGCATGAGCACCAGCGCGGGCGAAACCTGGACCCTGCAGCACGATCCTGGCGCGCGCCGGGCGTCCGCCGTCGATCAACAAGGCCGGCGCGCCGAATGGCACTGGGACCAGCACTTCCAGGTCGTCGACTGCACCGACTTCGACGCCAGCCGCTACCGCGTCGAATATACCGATGCCGGCCTGCCCGCTGTAGTGCACCTGCCGGGCGGACGCCAGGCCCGCACGGAGTGGGACGAATGGGGCCGCCCGGTGGCCGAGACCGATCCGCTCGGGCGCGTCACCCGTACCGCCTATGACGGCCGCAGCCTGCGCCCGGCCGCGCGCCAGTGGCCCGACGGCACCCGCGAAACCGCGCACTACGACCCACGCGGCCGCCTGCTCGAAACCACCGACGCACTGGGCCGGCGCGAACGCTACGAATACGCGCAGGACAGCCTGCCCGCGGCGCGCATCGACGCACGCGGCGGACGCGCAGAACTGGCCTGGGACGCGCGCGGCCAACTTACCGCCTACACCGACTGCTCTGGCCGCACCACGCGCTACGCCTACGATGCCGACGGCCACCGCGTCGCACGCACCGACGCGGCCGGCAACCGCACCACCTGGCAAGTTCTGCGCGACGGCCGCATCGCCGCACAACAAAGTGCCGACGGCGCGCAACAGCGCTACGAATACGACGCCGCCGGCCGGCTTTGCGCCCACCACGACCCGCTCGGCCGCAGCACGCACTGGCAGCGCGACGCGCGCGGCCTGGTGACACGGGCCACCGGCCCCGCCGGGCACGAACTCGCCTGCCGCTACGACAGCGCCGGCCGTCTTACCGAACTATCCAGCGCCAACGGCGCCGCCTACCGCTATGACTATGACGCCGCCGGCCGCGTCGCGGTCGAAACCCGCCCCGACGGCGTGGAGCGCCGCTATCGCTACGACGCCGCCGGCTGGTTGCGTGCCATCGAAACGCTGGGCAGCGCGCAAGCCAACGCCGCAAACGCATCGGGCGGGGCGGGTCCGGACCAGGACGGAACGCCGCTCGCCGCCGGCCGAAGCCTTCCGCCCGAAGCACCGCGCCCGCGCCGCCGCATCGAATTCGAGCGCGACGCCATGGGCCGCCTGCTCGCCAGCACCGCCGCCAGCGCCATCACCACCTACCGCTGGGACGACATGGACCGCCTGCGCGAAGTCCAACGCCAACCCACCGCGGCCGGCCAGGCACAGGGCATGGTCGTTGACCTCTTACGCTTCGACTACGACCGTGCCGGGCGCCTCGTCGCCGAACACGGCGGCCACGGCAGCGTGCGCTACGAACTGGACGAACTCGATACGCTGGCCGCACTCACCCTGCCCCAGGGCGGACGCATTACAGCGCTCGCCTACGGCAGCGGCCACGTGCACCAGTTGAGCTTAGACGACCGCGTACTGTGCGACATCGAACGCGACGCCCTGCACCGCAGGATACAAATCAGCCAAGGCAAACTTAGCACCCGCCTGGGCTACGACCCCTTGGGCCGGCGCCTGTGGCAAAAAACCGCCGCCACCCTGCCCGAAGGTCCGGCCGCGGGTCTGGCCGGCGCCGCCGCACCGGGCGGGCTGCTGGGCGCGGCGCAGAACGGCAGCGAGGCCGCTCGAGCCGCCGACGCCGGCCTGCCCGGCCTGCCGCCCGGACCAGCCGCGCCGCTATGGCGCAGCTATCGCTACGACCCTGCCGGCCAACTCCTCGAACGCCACGACGCGCTGCGCGGCCATTCCCGCTACGAATACGACGCGGCCGGCCAATTGATTTCGGCCGCCCAGGGCGAAACCCTGGAACGCTTCGCCTGGGACGCCGCCGGCAACCTGCAGGACGCCATCGCCCGCAAAAGCGCCGGCCTGACCACCGACAACCGCCTGCGCGTCTGGCAGGACCTGCGCTTCGACTACGAC
>JAEUNN010000526.1 GCA_016791085.1 Rhodocyclaceae bacterium
CCAGCTTGGGCGCGCGCAACAGGGCCGCGCGCATTTCGGCCACGGCTTGCGGCCGCTGGCCGTCGCGCCACAACGTGCTGGCGCGCGTGGCACGCAATTCCGCGTCTTCCGGATTGCGCGCCAGCGCGGCGTCGAGCACGGTGATCGCGCGGTCGAAACTTACGCCTTCGTCGAGCACGGTTTCCACGTACAGGTTCGCCGCGCGCGTCCATTGCGGATTGATTTGCAGCGCCAGCCGGCAGTCGGCGCGCGCTTCTTCGCGCCGGCCGCGCAGCGCATAGGCGAGCGCCCGCTCGCAATATACGGCCGGCAACAAGGGGAATTTTTCTATGGCCCGGCCCAGCAGGTCCAGCGCCTCGGCGCTGTGGCCCATGTGGGAAAGCTGGCCGCCCAGGGCCACCCAGGCCTGCCAGAGGTCCGGCCGCGCGACGTGCGCTTCGCGCAGCACGGCCAGCACGTCCGGCGGCGGCAAGGTGCGTTGCGCGGCTTCGCGGAAATTCAGCAAGCCGTCGCCGCAGGTAACCTGGCGCACCAGTTCCCGGTAGACGAAATCCAGCGCCTCGCGGCGCTCGGCCAGATCGGCGCACAGGTCGATGAGGGTATTCAGCGCGTAGTCGTTGTCTATGTACAGTTGCAGGGCGGTGCGCAGGGAAAGTTTGGCTGCATCCGGCTTGCCTTGCTGCAGCAGCAGGAAAGCTTTGATCGCATGGGTGCTCGACTGGTCCGCGGCCAGGTGCATGACCGCATCCATGACTTGCATGGCTTCGGCGTGGCGCTGTTGCCGCGCCAGATTGGTGGCCAGTTCGCGCTGCGCCCAGACCGAACTGGAATTGATCGCCAGCAGCCGCCGCAATATGACTTCGATGTCCGCCAGCGGCAGGCCGGCCATCGCATCCACCAGCAACATTTGCAGGCCGGAGTGGTGCGAGAAGCGGTCGGCAAGCTCGCGCAGGTAAGCGAGCGCCCGCGCCGGGCCTTCCAGCACCGTGTAAAGACTGGCGACCAGGCGCTGCAGGCCCAGGTTGAACGGCTCCAGGCCGGCGGCTTCCCGCGCCAGTTCCAGCGCGCGCGCAGGGTCGCCCTGTTCGCGCGCCAGTTGCGACGCCAGTTTGAGCCATTCCGCGCGCCGGGTCGGCAGGCGCACGCGCGCGGCCAGTTCTTGCGCGGCATCCAGCTTGCGGTAGCGCAAATGCACTTCGGCCGCGAACAACAGCAGCGCCGGATCGTCGCCGCGCCGGGCCAGGGCCTGCTGCAGCAGTTCAAATCCTTCCGGCGTGCGCTCCAGCGTTTCGAGCTGGTTGAACAAGGTCATGTAAGGCGCGCCGGCACGGCTGCCGAGGCGGCTCGCGCGGCGGCGCAAAAATTCCAGCCCGGCTTCGGGGCGGCCGCAAAACTGGTTGGCGCGGAAATACGTGGCGGCGTGGTCTTCGTCGGTTTCGGCGAGGCAGGCGGCGTGGCGGTAATGTTCGATGGCGGCGTCTTTGTGCCCGGCCTGCCACAGCAGGTCGGCCAGCGCGGACCAGGCCGCGGCATTGGCGGGCAGGCGGCCCAGGACGCGCCGCAACAGGGTGCGCGCGCGCGCCGCTTGGCGCGCGTCCTGACCCAGCAGCCGGGCGTGGTTCAGATCCACCAGCGGGCGCCCGTCGGGCGCGCAGGACAGGCCGGCCAGCCAGGCCAGCTGTTTGTCGCGGCTGGCCAGTGCGGCCAGCGATGCCGCCTTGGCGAGCTGCAGATTGACGTCGTCGGGGAACATGGCCAGCAGTTGTTCGACCGCGGCCAGCATGGCGGCCTCGTCGCCGTCATAGGCGGCCAGGGTGCGCCGCGCCACCTGCGCCAGGCGATGGCCCGCAAAACGCGCCGCCAGCTGTTCCGCCGCTTGCGCCGCGGCGTCGCGCTGGTGGCGGTTCAGCGCGGCATTGACGGCATACTGGATATCCCAGATTTCCGCATCCGGAAAATGCAGCCCGGCCATGCGCGCGGCTGCGGCCGGCGGCACGAAAGCCAGACCGCGCGGGCCCGTGGAACGGTGCGCGGCGAGCAGCCCGTCGATGGCGAATTCGCCGTGCACGCGGCTCATGGGGTCGCGTATCAACAGCGTGCCGCGCAACTCGTCATAGCCTATGGCGGCCTGCAGGTGCGCGCCGCCGGGCCAGGTGGTGGTCAGCGTGAATGGAATGCCGGCATCCAGCAAGGCGCGCGCGATGTCCCAATCGACGGTGAATTCGCGCACCAGGAAGCCCTGGCTTTCGGCCCAGTGGCGTTCGCTGTGGTGGAAAGTTCCGTCGTAACAGATTTGTTCGGCGATTTCGAGGTGCGACGCGGCATGCCCCCAATAGCCGCTGATGGCCGCCAGCGTGGCCGGCGCGCAGGTCATGTAATGCTGGCGCACGAAACCCACGGGCAGCAGCACGCGGCGATCGCGCGCATCCGGCGCGGCAAGGCGCTCGGCCAGGCGGCGGTGGAAATCGTCGCCGGCCTGCAGCGCGGCGCTACGTGCCGCGTCCGGCATGTCCAGGCGCTGCGCGGTCAGGGCGCGCTGGGCGGCCAGCCAATTTTTCAGCGTGCGGTCCGCCAGCGGGTACAGGTAGTCGCAGCGCTGCAGCGAGGCCCAGGCGTCTGCGTACAGCCCCTGTTCGAACTGCAGGGCGTACAGCTGCGCGCACAATGGGCCGCTCTGCGCCGCGCTGTCGGCCGCGCGCAACAAATCCAGCGCCTCGCCGTCGCGCCCGCAGAGGCTCAGCAAATGCGCCAGCGACTGCAGGGCCGGGCGATAGCCGGGCCGCATGCCGAGCGCCTGTTCGGCGGCGGCCATGGCTTCGTCGTAACGGTCGGCCGCTGCGCACACGGTGGCCCGCTCCACCAGTTGCCAGGGGTCGTCCGGCGCGGCCTCGCGCGCCGCGTCGAGCGCCGCGCCGGCCCCTTCGAAATCGCGGAAATCGGCCAGCAGACTGGCCCGCAGCGCATGCCAGTCGGCGCGGTCGCGCGCTTCGGCGGCACCATCCAGCCCCAGTTCCTGCATGGCGCGCCAGGCCACGTACGGCCCCCTGCGGCCATTCAGCACGCGCAGGTATTGCACCGTGAGCGCGGCGTGGCGGGGCTGGCTGCGCCATAGCCTGAGCACCGTCGCATCGGCCGCGCGCGCCCCGCCCAGGTGGGTGGTGATGCGCGCCGCCAGCAGCGGGCCGCGCACCGAAGCGTGGCGCTGCAGTGGTTCCAGCATGGGCAGGGCGTGCAGCGCCAGACCCAGGTTGCACAGGCGCTCGGCCTCCATCAGCAAGGCATCGGAATCGGTGTCCGCCGGCATCGTCAGTTACACAAACGCGAAATTTAGGGAACCCCCATGGTACCGGGAAATATGTCAGTGCCACAGCCAACTTGAGGGGCAGCCGGGCATGCCGGCGCCCGCGTTTCGGGGTGGGCGGGCGGCAGGCAGCCTGGCCGCCATCGCGGCGAATCGCGCGGCTGCGGCGCGGCCGTTCAATCCGGCTGATGGCGGGACTGGCGGCCTGACCGGAGGCGATGCCCGGCATGCATGGATGCGCCTTTATCGGCAACAGTCCGGCGCTCGACGTCCGCCCTGCGCTGCACTGCGGCTTGCCTGCGCCCGATGCGCCGCATCGGCGCCGGCCTTGCCGAAGCCGCGCGCGCCCCTTACTTGCCGGCCGCGGCCGGGGTTTGCGCTAGTCTACGCATGGAGCATGCCGTGCATGCCCTGCGCCTGGAGCTTATGCAATGGATTTCGCAACCCGCCGCAAGTATTACAACCGCTGCCGCGCCTATGAATCGCTCGCGCCCGACGACGAGCGCAATCTGGATATCGATTTCCTCTATGGCGCGCGCGGCATAGGCTGGGCACAGCGCCTGGGCGATGCCATAGAACTGTCCGACCAGCCGGAATTCCTGCTGCTGACGGGTTTGCCCGGTTCCGGCAAATCCACCGAATTGAGGCGCCTGGCCGAGCGCCTGCGCACGACGCAAAGCGGCGCCAGTTTCCTGCCGGTGCTGGTCGATGCCGACGAAATGCTCGACCTCACCAACCCCATAGACATCCCGGACGTGATCGCCGCGCTGCTCTACGGCCTGGAGGCGGCAATCCTCGCGCTGGAAGGCAAGGACGCGGCGGGCGCCATGGAATCGGGCTATTTCAGCCGTTTGTGGGACTGGCTCACCAAAACCGACGTGGAGTTGGGGAAAGCCGAATTCGCCATACCCGGCGGCGGACCCAAACTGGTTGCGGAAATGCGCAGCCGGCCCGGCCTGCGCGCCAAGGTGCGCAATATCATCGGTTCGCACCTGTCGCGCTTCCTGCAGGACGCGCGCACCGAATTCCTGCAACTGCAGGCGCGCGCCGGGTCCGCGCGGCAGGTGGTGCTCATATTCGATTCGCTGGAAAAGCTGCGCGGCACCAGCGGCAACTGGGACAAGGTGCTGGCCAGCGCCGAGCGCCTGTTCAGCGGCGGCGCGCCCTATCTGCGGCTGCCCGTGCATGTGCTCTATACGGTGCCACCGGCGCTCGTGAACCGCTGCGTGGAGCGCATTTATTTCCTGCCCATGATCAAGCTGGCCGATCGCAGCGGCACGCGCCACGACGCGGGCTACGACGCGGCACGCGACCTGGTGCGCCGCCGCGTGCCGGACGATCTGCTGCTGGAACTGTTCGGGCCGCAGGCCGAAGCGCGCACCGAACGGCTGATCGCCTGGTCCGGCGGCTACCCGCGCGAAATCGTGCGGCTGCTGCAACAGGCCTTGGCGGTGCCGGAACAGCCGCTCACGGAACCCGATTTCGAACGCATATTCAACGAACTCAAGGATGCTTTCCGCAAGGCCGTGCCGGCCGAAGCTTTCCCCTGGCTGGCGCGCGTGGCGGAAGAAAAATACCTGACCATACGCGACGACAAACACCGCGCCGTGGCCGACCTCATGCTCAGCAACAATGCGGTACTGCGCTACCTGAACGACAACGACTGGTTCGACCTGCATCCGGCCGTGGCGCAAATACCCGGCGTAATCGAAGCGCGCGCCGCAGCCGGCGCCGAAGCCGCAGATGGCGGCTGAAATTGCGCCCGGACTGGAGCATTTTCTGTCCGCGCTGGCATTGGGCGAGGGCTTCCAGTTTCACATCGTGGTCTGCGCCTCAGCGGCCCAGGTGCCGCAACTGCTGCAGCATATCCGCGCCGAACTGCCGCCGCCGCTGCGCACGGAACATGTATGGCCTTACGCGCCGGCTGGCGACGGCCTGCCGGCCGGCCTGGACGGCCTGGGCGCCTGGGTCACGCAAAGGCTGGCGCAACTTGCGCCGCCTGCCGCCGGCGAGCGCCTGATCGTGGCGCTGGATGCAACCGGCGGTCCGTACCAGGACGAAGCGGCCTGGCGCGAACTGTTCCGGCGCCTCAACGAACAGCGCAATACCCTGGCCAGACGCCTCGACGCGGCGCTGCTGCTGTGCATCCCGGCCACGCTGTACCAGCCGTTTGCGCAGGAGGCGCCGGATTTCTGGTCGATACGCGGGGTATCGGCGGAACTTGCGCCCGCGCCCGCGCAAGCGCCCCGAATGCAGGATAGGTCGGCCCAGCGGGTGTCCGAATTCACGGCGTTTCTGCCCACGGGCGAACCCGATTACGCCGCCGCCGCGGCCCGCGTCGCGGAGATGCGGGCGGCCCTGGCGGACCATCCCGACGCGGCCCAGGTGCGCTGGGCGCTTGCCAGCGCGCTCATCAGCCTGGGCGACCGCGCGGTCGAAACCGGGCGCTCGGCCGAGGCCTTGAGCGCCTGCACCGAGGCGCGCGACCTGTTCGAGGCCCTGGTGCAGGCCGAACCTCAGCGCGCCGACTACCAGCGCGACCTGTCCGTGGCGTACAACCGGCTGGGCGATCTCATGCGCGACCTCGGCCAGGGCGAAGCCGCACGCCGGCACTTCCATCAAAGCCTGGACATACGCGAGCGCCTCGCCCGCTCCGAGCCCGAGCGCGCCGACCTCCAGCGCGACCTGACCGTGTCCTACACCTTGCTCGGCGATCTTGCGCGCGACCTGGGCCAGGGCGAGCCCGCGCGCACATATTACGAACAGACGCTGGCGATCGCCGAGCGCCTCGCGCGTTCCGAGCCTGAGCGCGCCGACTACCAGCGCGATCTGTCCGTATCCTGCGAAAAGCTCGGCAACCTCATGCGCGACCTGGGCGACGGCGAAGCCGCGCGGCGGCACTTCCAGCACAGCCTCGACATCCGCGCGCGCCTGGCCCGCGCGGAGCCGCAGCGCGCCGACTACCAGCGCGATCTGTCCGTGTCCTACAACAAGCTCGGCGATCTGATGCGCGATCTGGGCCAGGGCGAAGCCGCGCGCCAGTATTACGAACAGGACCTGGCCATCGCCCAGCGCCTGGCCGCGGCCGAGCCGCAGCACGCCGGCTACCAGCGCGACCTGTCCGTGTCCTACGAGCGGCTGGGCGACCTCATGCGCACCCTGGGCCAGGCCGACACCGCGCGCCAGTATTTC
>JAEUNN010000550.1 GCA_016791085.1 Rhodocyclaceae bacterium
TAGTTTGCGCTGCGCGTGGCGGCGGAATAGCGCGGAATTGCGTGCCGGCAGGGCTGCCATTCCGGCGCCCGGAAATGCCGGCCGGATAGCCTGGCCGGCCCGCGACGCGGTGCCGCCCGCATGCCGCCCGGGCGGGCCGCCGCCCCGCGACGCCAGGCCCCGGCGCGCGCTAAACTTGCGCACATGCGCAAACCCGTATGGCCACATGACTGAACTGGACTGCACGCGCTGCGGCGCCTGTTGCGCCGCCTGGCGCGTCGATTTTCATGTATCCGGCTGCAGCGCGGCCGGCGGCAGCGTGCCGGACGGGCTGGTCGAGCCGGTGCGCGGCGATACCGTGCGCATGCGCGGCACCGACCACGCAAGCCCGCGCTGTGCGGCCCTGCAGGGCGCGATAGGCCAGTCCGTGCGCTGTGCGATATATGCCTGGCGCCCGTCTCCCTGCGTCGAATTGCAGCCCGGCTCGGACGCCTGCCTGCGCGCGCGGCGCCGCCACGGCCTGCCCGCCGTCGCCGACTGACGCAGGCCGCGCGCGCCCGCGCGATCTGACTTTTCTCATGGACTGAGTGCGACCGTCCGCGCAGCATAAGCCGCAACTTAATCGCCGGCGCGTCGTGCGCCCAGCGCATGCTCGACCGGATACCTGTAAATATTCCCAGCCTGCGTGGGGAAATCCGCGCCGTGATGGAATCCTCCGGCAAGGCCCGCGTCATGCACAGACTGTATTGCCTGTTCATGCTGGCCTGCGGCCTAGAGGCCGACGAAGTGGCGCAGAAAACCGGCGTGTCGCGCCGCTCGCTACAGCGCTGGACGCAACAATTCGGCCGCCAGGGCGCCGCCGGACTGGACGAAGAGCCGCGCAGCGGACGCCGGCCGCGCCTGGCCGCGGCGGTCGATGCCCAGGTGCGGCGCGTGCTCGAATTTGCTCCGGCGCACCTGGGCTACCGCGCGCGGCGCTGGAGCGGCAAACTGCTGGCGCTCCATCTGGCCGAGCGCCACGGCATTAATCTTTCCGTGCGCCAGTGCCAGCGCTACCTGCGCGCCGTGCGCGAAGCCTGAAAACGCGCGGCGGCGGCGGCGGCACGGCCGGGCCGGCCGCCGCGCGCGCGCCGCTCAGACGCGGCGGCGCCGCGCCAGCGCGATCAGCGTGCCCAGCGCAAGGAGCGGAATCATCCCCGGCTCGGGCACGCGGAACAGCCACACGCCTATGCCGGGATCGCTGGCAGCCAGTTCGAGCGGGCCGTTCCGCGTATCGTAAGTGTACTGATAGTCGCAACAGTCCACCACGCCCGCGCCCGGCACGAACACGGCATCG
>JAEUNN010000559.1 GCA_016791085.1 Rhodocyclaceae bacterium
AGCCAATTCAGCGCAGGTCGTAGCGGTCCAGATTCATGACCTTGGCCCAGGCCGCCACGAAATCGCGCACGAATTTCGGCTTGCCGTCGTCCTGCGCATAGACCTCGGCGAGCGCGCGCAACTGGGAATTCGAGCCGAACACCAGATCGACACGCGACGCGGTCCATTTGAGCGCGCCGGTTTTGCGGCAGCGGCCTTCGAAACTGTCCTGTGCGTCCGACACGGGCTTCCATTCGGTGCGCATATCGACCAGATTCACGAAAAAGTCGTTGGTCAGGACCTGCGGCCGCTGCGTGAACACGCCTTGCTGCGAATTTCCGCTGTTCGCGCCCAGTACCCGCAGACCGCCCACCAGCGCCGTCATTTCCGGCGCGCTCAGCGTGAGCAATTGCGCGCGGTCGACCAGCATGGCCTCGGGCGGCACCGCCCAGGCCTTTTTCCGATAGTTGCGGAAACCGTCGGCCTGCGGTTCCAGTACGGCGAAGGACAGCACGTCGGTCTGGTCCGCGCTGGCGTCGGTGCGGCCCGGACTGAACGGCACTTCCATGTCCTCGCCGCCGGCCTTGGCCGCGGCTTCGACCGCGGCACAGCCGCCCAGCACGATGAGGTCGGCCAGCGACACTTTTTTGCCGCCGCGTTGCGCGCCATTGAACGTTTCCTGCACGCTTTGCAGCGCCGACAGCACCCGGGCGAGCTGGGCCGGATCATTGACCTCCCAGTCTTTTTGCGGCGCCAGGCGCACGCGCGCGCCATTGGCCCCGCCGCGCTTGTCCGAGCCGCGGAAGGTGGACGCGGAGGCCCAGGCGGCGGCCACCAGTTCGGCCACCGACAGGCCAGACGCCAGGATTTGCGACTTGAGTTGCGCGATGTCCGCGGCGTCGATCAGCGCATGATCGCGTGGCGGCAGCGGGTCCTGCCAGATCAAATCTTCGGCCGGCACTTCCGGGCCCAGGTAGCGCACTTTCGGCCCCATGTCGCGGTGCGTGAGCTTGAACCAGGCGCGCGCAAACGCATCGGCGAAAGCTTGTGGATCCTTGTGGAAGCGGCGCGCGATTTTCTCGTAAGCCGGATCGAAACGCAGCGACAGGTCGGCCGTGGTCATCATGGGCGGATGCTTTCTGGACGGATCGTGCGCATCCGGAATCATGTTTTCGGGCTTCACGTCCTTGGCCCTCCATTGCTGGGCGCCGGCCGGACTTTTCACGAGTTCCCACTCGTAGCCGAACAAGGTGTCGAAATAGCCGTTGTCCCAGCGCGTGGGATTGGGCTTCCAGGCGCCCTCGATGCCGCTCGTGGTGGTATCGGGGCCGCGGCCGCTGCCGTAGCGGTTCTGCCAGCCCAGGCCCATCAGTTCGAGCGGGGCGCCTTCGGGTTCGCGCCCGACCAGAGCCGGGTCGCCGGCGCCATGGGCTTTACCGAACGTGTGGCCGCCGGCCGTCAAGGCCACGGTTTCTTCATCGTCCATGGCCATGCGCGCGAATGTTTCGCGCACGTCCAGGCCCGACGCGACCGGATCGGGCTTGCCGTTGGGACCTTCCGGATTCACATAGATGAGCCCCATCTGCACGGCCGCCAGCGGATTTTCCAGTTCGCGCCCGCCGGCATAGCGATCGTCGCCCAGCCAGGTTTTTTCGCCGCCCCAGTAAATGTCCTCTTCGGGTTGCCAGATGTCCTCGCGCCCGCCGCCGAAGCCGAAAGTTTTGAATCCCATGGATTCCAGCGCGCAATTGCCGGCCAGTATCATGAGGTCGGCCCAGGACAGCTTGTTGCCGTATTTCTGCTTGATCGGCCACAGCAGGCGCCGCGCCTTGTCCAGGTTGCCGTTGTCCGGCCAGCTATTGACCGGCGCGAAGCGCTGGTTGCCGTGGCCGCCGCCGCCGCGGCCGTCGGCCGTGCGGTAGGTGCCCGCGCTATGCCAGGCCATGCGTATGAACAGGCCGCCGTAATGGCCCCAGTCGGCCGGCCACCAGTCCTGCGTATCGGTCATGAGCGCATACAGGTCCTGCTTGAGCGCGCCATAATCCAGCGACTTGAATGCCTCGGCGTAACTAAAACCCGGGTCCATGGGATTGGACGCCGGGGCGTGCTGGTGCAGGATGGCCAGATTCAGCTGTTGCGGCCACCAGTCCCGATTGGTCTGCGCGCCCGCCGCAGCCTGGGTGCTGTTCGCATGGCTGAAGGGGCATTTGCTTTCGCTGCTCATGTATTCCTCCTGTTGATCGTTGGGAATTCGA
>JAEUNN010000565.1 GCA_016791085.1 Rhodocyclaceae bacterium
CATCATGACCACATTGGACACCACGCGTTCCGCCGTATCCTTGCGCGCGCCGCCGGCACCCAGCACGTGATTGGCCCACCACAACTGGCCGACGATTTCGGCGCTCGTGAGGTTGCGGTTGAAGCCCTGTTTGCCGGTCGCGCAGAACGAACAGTCGAGCGCGCAGCCGGCCTGCGACGAAATGCACAGCGTGCCGCGTCCGGCTTCCGGGATGAACACCGTTTCCACGGCATTGCCGGACCCCACGTCGAGCAGCCACTTGCGCGTGCCATCCGCGGACAGCGTATCGCGCACCACGGCGGGCGCGCTCACGCAGGCCACTTCGGCCAGGCGGGCGCGCAAATCCTTGGCCACGTCGGTCATGGCGGCGAAATCCGCCACCCCCAGCCGGTGTATCCAGCGCAGCAACTGGCGCGCGCGAAACGGCTTCTGGCCCATCTGGGCAAGAAAACCGGCGAGGCCGGCGGCGTCGAATTCAAGCAGATTCTGCATGGGCGGGTTGGCCAGCAAAGCGTGGGGCCGGCGCGCGCCGGCCGGCCCTATGACGCTCAGCGCGTGTGAATGTTCGCGGCGGGGAAAAAGAAGGCGATCTCCACGGCCGCGGTGTCGGGTGCGTCCGACCCATGCACGGCATTGGCATCGATGGATTCGGCGAAATCCGCGCGTATGGTGCCGGGCGCAGCCTTTTTCGGATCGGTGGCGCCCATCAGTTCGCGGTTCTTGGCGATCGCGTTGTCACCTTCCAGCACCTGCACCATGACCGGCCCGGACACCATGAAGGACACCAAATCCTTGAAGAACGGGCGTTCCTTGTGCACCGCGTAAAAACCGCCGGCTTCACGCTCCGACAGATGCATCATGCGCGCCGCGATGACTTTCAGGCCGGCGGCCTCGAAACGCTGGTAAATCTGGCCGATCACGTTTTTCGCGACGGCATCGGGCTTGATGATGGAAAGGGTGCGTTCGATGGCCATGGGTAGCATGCTCCGTTGGGGAAAATGATGGAAAATGGTTGAAATGGCTGCGGAAAATTCCGGATCGGCAGCGTCCGGGAAGAACCGGACGCGCGCCGAAAACTCGCTATTTTAGCAACACTGGGGCGGCGCGCCCAGAGCCCGCCGCGCTGCGCTGCAAAAAGCCGAAAAAAAGCCCGGTCCGCAGACCGGGCCGGGCGAGAGCACGCCGTATTACATGAGGCCCATGGCCTTGGGCAGGAAGATGGACAGCGGCGGGTAATAAGTAACCACCGCCAGGTAGCCCAGCATCGCCAGCAGCCAGGGCCACACCGCCACGGTCAGTTCGGTGATGCCCATTTTCGTGATGCCGGAGGCCACGTACAGGTTCAGGCCCACGGGCGGGTGGCACATGCCGACTTCCATGTTCACCACCATCATGATGCCGAAATGGACCGGGTCTATGCCCAGCTTGACCGCCACCGGAAACAGGATGGGCGCGAAAATCAGGACGATGGAGGACGGTTCCATGACGTTGCCGGCCAGCAGCAACAGCACGTTCACCGCGAGCAGGAACGCGATCTGCCCCATGCCCTGGCCTATCATCCAGTCCGCCAGCGCCTGCGGAATGTTCTCGTTGGTCATGATGAACGAGAACATCACGGCATTGGTGATGATATAGAGCAACATCGCGCTCATGTTGGCCGAATTGAGCAGCACCTTGGGCACGTCTTTCAGGCCCATGTCGCGATACACGAACACCGCCACCACGAAGGCATACACGGCACTCATGGCGGCCGCTTCGGTGGGCGTGAATATGCCCGTGTAGATACCGCCCATGACCACCACGATGAGCAGCA
>JAEUNN010000585.1 GCA_016791085.1 Rhodocyclaceae bacterium
GTGTTGGAGTAGCGATAGTCTGTTTTTAACTTGCCGCAGACGGTCCCAACCCAAACCAAATGCAGGCGCGAGGCAATGAGCGCCATGTTCCAGCGCGGGGCGTCGTATAGGGCAAAGGCAAGGTTGCTTACAACTGAATGATTGTCGATTAGTACGACAGGTAAATACTCGCGCCCCTCCGATGAAACCCCGGGAAGGATCAGGGTGTGCGTTTTAGCGCAATTCATTTCCCGAAATTGGTGGGCGCGCGAGGCCTCGATGGTTTCGCCGACGCTGCCGGTTTCGCACACGGCAAGATGGATGTTGTTGCGCTGGAGGACGCCGCCGGGCAGGTCCGACGCGTTGTTGTTGCCCGAGCGCAGGCGCTTGATCGTGGTGTCCTTATTGCCGAATGCGGCCAGGAAGGCAAACGGGAATTCCGCCGCGTCAAAGGGCTGAAGGGCCAGGGCAGATATCGCGGCGTCGATTTCTACTGCATTCATGGGAATTTCTGTCTGTGTGATTCGTTCTGTGCGGGTCCGGCCAAATTCCGGTATCCGGCGCAACGTTGCAGCGGCCTATTTTCTAACAGATTGGCGGCATTCCCAATGTGCCAGGGCAGGATCATTTCGCACCCGGGCCGCCAGCTTCGAAGCGCCCGGTCGGATTGCGCGCACCGGGAACGTAAGGCAAGCGCGCCCCCTCTGTACCAACACGACTGCAACAAAAACTGCAAATCAGCCGCATAGTTCCGCACATCGCCCTGCCCCAGGGCTTGCGCGGGCGCGGCGCCACGTTGCGGCGCTATTCATCCGTACTTGCCGGCTACAATGCGTGCACACCCCAAGGCGAGGAACAGGCGGATGAGCGCATTTTTGATCGTCGATACCAAAATTCATGACCCGGAAGCCTACGAGGTGTACAAAAACCTCGCCAAGCCCATCGCGGAAAAATATGGCGGGGTGTATCGCGCGCGGGGCGGCGCGATGGATTTGCGGGAAAACCAGCTGTGGACGCCCACCCGCGTCGTAATCATCGAATTTCCGGATGTGCAAAGCGCGCAGCGTTTCGTGGATTCCGAAGAATATGCGCCGGTGAAACCGCTGCGTCTGGCCGCCGCCGAATGTACGCTGTTCATCCTGCAGGGCGCGTGAGCGCAGGCCCGCGCGCGCCGCTGCCCGGTAAAAGGCGGGCCAGGCGCCGCCCGGTCGGGCTGGCCGGATAATTCACGCGCGCCGCCGCGCCCTGCGGTTGGGACGGCAAGGTCGCGGGCATCTCTGACCGCCGCCTGCAAATATGCGCCCAGCTTGTAATTCCTTGCGCGGCGGGCGCCCTGGTCCAAGTTCGACTTTTGTTCTGCACCGCAGCGGCCTGCGGCCGTCGGCAAGGGTGCGCCACGGTCGAATGCCGACGTTGCGCAAGGTTTGCCGCCGACGCAAAAACCGACTTACAATGCGCCACGGGAAGACTTACCTGCCTGGATATAATGCACGGCGCCGCCTTTGCTGCAGGCACCGATCAACAAACAATCAAGCCGGCCCGCATACCGGATCGCGAAGCCGCACCGCGCGAAATCTGCGCAACGCAGCCTGTGCGTGGCACCCCTGGGTCAGCGGGTGCGCCGGATGAGCAACAATCAATACCAAGCTCATGCTCACCATCACGGCAAGCCAGCTGGAGCAACTGGATCGCACTCAGCGGGCGCAATTTATCACTTCCCTGAGCCGCGCCCTCCACACCGCTTATGCGGATTATTCGCGCCTGTCGCCGGTCGTTTTGTGCGTGCTGGTTAGCCACGCGCTCGCGCGCGCACAATGCTACGGCCTGAGCCGACCGTCCTCGCTGGCGCAGTTCGTACACCTGATGGCCGCGCTGGCGCCGAATTTCGACACGCATCCGGCGCTACATGCCGGCCTCACCAACCAGGCGGTCGGCGCGGATGAGCGTATCGACGTGCTGATGGACAGCCTGCCTGACGGGGTGTGGGCCGAAGCGGCCGCCAATTCCAGCAATCTGGGCTGGTACCTCAGCAGCGACATGGGCGCCGCGGCGCCCGCGGAGCGCATCGCCGCCGCCCTGGTCCATGCGTTGCCGCAAAACGCGGGGCATGCGCTTGCCGACGCCCTGCCCGCTGTCGCGCAAAGTTGCCGGCGCGCCGCGCAACTGGGCCTGCAAGGCGAGGACGCAGCATTCACGTTTTCCGCCTGCAGCCTGCTCTACGGCGCCGGCTTCGAAACCCGCATGGCATGGAGCGCCGACATATTCGCGCCTCAGCTTGGCGCGGCGCTGCGCAGCGCGCTCCTGAAGGCGCGCGCGGCCATCGATCACGGCGTCTGGTTATAGGCGCGGCCGGCATGTTCGACTGGGCAGGTGCGGCCAAACAAGCGGGGCAATTCGGCAGCGGCTTCGGCAAGGGGGCGTGGGATTTCGCCAAGGACACGGCATCCGGCGTGGGGGACCTGGCCAAATCCGGCTACCGGTTGGCGACCGACGCAAACTATCGCGAACAAAGCTGGGAAACCGCCAAACAGATCGCGCAGGCGGCGAAACAAGGCGCCGGATACGCGATCGAAAACCCCCAGGCCGCCGCGCAAGCCGTGCGCGACATGGCTGCGAGTTCCTATGCCGATTTCCAGGCCGAGCGCGCACAAGCGGCCGCTGAAGGACGTCTGGCGGAATTTGACGGGCATATGCTGGGCCGGGTATTGCCGGAACTGATCCCGATCAGCAAGCTCGCCAAACTGGGCAAG
Organism: Rhodocyclaceae bacterium; assembly: GCA_016791085.1. Lineage (GTDB taxonomy): Bacteria > Pseudomonadota > Gammaproteobacteria > Burkholderiales > Rhodocyclaceae > JAEUNM01. The sequence goes on from JAEUNN010000585.1 coordinate 2,730, forward strand.
GTGTCCGAACTGGCCAAGGTCGGAAAACTTGACGACCTGGCCGACGCCGCAACACTGGCCAAAGCCGGCGCCGCCGCCGAACACGCGGGCGGCGCCGGCAAAGCCGCCAGAACAGCCGCCGACGCCGGCGTCGCGCGGGCACGCCAGGTCGGCCAGCAGGGCGTCAAAGCCACGCAGGAATGTCCGTTGAAAAAGAAGGCCGCGCAAGCCGCGCGCAAAAAAGCAAATAAGCCCGCCAAAGCCAGGAACGGCCGCTCCAGCAAAGCTTGTTCGAGTACCAAAACCTGCGGCGAGCCGGTCAGCATGGCAAGCGGCGAAGAACTGCTGGAACTGACCGACTTCGAGTTCGAAGGTCCGCTCAGCCTGAGCTGGACGCGGCTCTACCGCAGCGGCCAGAGCGCGGAAAGCCTGCAACTTGGCTATGGCTGGATTACGCCTCTGGATGAATGGCTCGAGTTGGCCGCCACGACGGTACGCTACCACGACCGCGAAGGCCGTACGCTGGAATTGCCCGTGCCCGATGTGGGCGACTATTCCATTCATCCCGCCGAGCAAATCCGCCTGTATCGGGCCGCGGACCATTACCGTATCACGCGCGACGATGGGCCGGACCGCGTATTCGCCGGGACGGGGTCGCGCATCGAGTTGTTCCGGCTGCAGAACGAAAGCGGTCAATCGATAACTTTGCAGCGCGATGCAAGCGGTATCGTGCGTGGCCTGGCCGCGAGCTGGGGCAAAGGCCTGCTCGTTCAGCGCGAGCGAGGGCTGATTTGCGCCATCGTGCCGGCGCGGATCGATGCGATGGGTTGGGCCGCATCCGGGCCACCGCTGGTGCGCTATGTGCATGACGCCGCAGGCGATCTGGTCGCCGCACTGGACAGGCTGGAAGCCGGCGAACGCTACGTCTACCAGCAGCACCTGATCGTACGGCGCACGCTCGCGAGCGGCTTGAATTTCCACTTCGAGTGGGATCGCCATGACCCGACCGGACGCTGCCTGCGCAGTTGGGGCGACGGCGGTTGGCACGACACGCGCTTCGAGTGGACCGAATCCGGTATCAGCCGCGCGATCGACGCGCATGGCGGTGTCAGCACCTATATGCACGACGAGTCCGCGCGCCTGCTCAGGGAAATTTCGCCCGAAGGCCGTACCACGCGTTACAGCTACGATGCCGGCGGCTTGCTCGCGGCGCTCACTGGGCCGGGCGGCGAAGTCACCCGCTACGAGTACGACGACGAAGGCCGCATCGTGGCGCAGACCGATCCCAGCGGAGCGCGCCATGCGCTCGAATACGACGAGGCCGGCCGCCCGATCGCGATATCCGACCCCCTCGGCAACTGCCAGCGCTACCGCTACGACAGGCAAGGCCGCCTGGTTGCCCGCATCGACGCAGTCGGGGCCGAAACCACCATTGCCTATAACGAGATGGGCCTGCCGGCCGCCATTACGAACGCGCTAAGGCAGACGCGCCGCCTGCTGTGGGACGAACAGGCCCGCCTGATCGCCGACATCGATTTCGACGGCATGCGGCGCAGCTTCCAGTATGACGCGGACGATCGCGTCGTAGCGACGGTAAGCCAGGACAAGCAAACCACCAAATATCGCTACGACGGCGCGGGCCGCCTGATTTTCATACAGACTCCGGACGGGGCCAGCGTCAGCATGGCCTACGATGCAGCCGGCCAACTCACCGGCTTTACCGATGCCACCGGCCATACCACGCGTTACCGCTATGCCGACGGCCTGGCCGAGCCCACGGCACGCGTGGACGCGAATGGTCACATCCTGTCCTACCGCTACGATGCCCAGCGCCGCCTGGTCGCGCTGGTCAATGGCAACAAGGAAGAATACCGGCTCGCTTATGACCGCGACGGCAATCTGCTTGAAGAAACCGGCTTCGACGGACGCCGCCAGGCCTATCGTTACGATGCCGCCGCAAACCTGATTGCCTACGCACAGGCCGGGGCCGAAAACTGGCTGGTAACGCGTTTCGAACGCGACGCGGCCGGCCGCTTGCTGAAAAAAATTGCCGGCGAACAAATCAGCGAATACGGCTACGATGCCGCCGGCCGTCTGGTACAGGCGCGCAACGCGCACAGCCAGTTGCTGTTTCAGTACGACCCGAATGGCCGCCTGATCGCGGAACATCAGACCGGCCAGACCATCGCGCACGAATACGACGCGCTGGGCCGCACCAGCGCCACGGTCGCCCCGGACGGCCGCCGCATCGAATATCAGCGCAACGCGCAGGGCCGGCTGCAGGCCGTGCTGATCGACGGCCAGATCATTACACGTCACATCCACGATGAATTCGGCCAGGAAACCGATCGCCAGCAAGGCGAACTTATCAGCCATTTCGACTACGACCCGGCCGGCCGCCTGGTGCGCCAGCAGGCCGCCAAAGCCGGCAGTTCGACAGCGCTGCTGGTGCGGCGCTATGGCTATGACGCAGCCGGCAAGCTCACTACTCTGGCCGACCTGCGCCACGGCGAATCGCACTACGTCTACGATCCGGCCGAACGTCTGGTGCGCGTGGACGGCCTCGGCGCCGAACAACTGGCGCACGACCCGGCCGGCAATTACGTCGGCACCGGCGTAAGCCACGGACAGGTTTTCGGCGATCGCCTGAAATTTTTCGGTGACCGGCATTTCGCCTACGATGCGGCCGGCAATCTGGTTGGTGAGAGCCGTGGCAAGGACGGAAAACTAGTCAGCCGCTACGATTACGATGCCGAAAACCGGCTGATCGCGGCGCATACGCCGGCCGGCAGTTCAAGCTACCAGTACGACCCGCTCGGCCGGCGCATCGCCAAGCACGGTGCACAGGGCAGCACCCGTTTTGCCTGGAATGGCGCGCAATTGTTCTGCGAAACCACGCCGCAACGCAGTTCGCTGTACCTATACGAGCCGGGTGGTTTTCGCCCTCTGGCACGCCAGGATCGTCACGGCGAAACGGCCTCCACCTACCATTTCCATCTCGACCACCTGGGTGCAGTGCGAGAACTGAGCGACGCGCAGGGCCGCATCGTGTGGTCGGCGCGCTACCGCGCCTACGGCGCAGTGGCGCTGGCGGACACCAAACTCGTCGAGAATGCGCTGCGTTGGCAGGGGCAGTACCACGATGCGGAAACCGGGCTGCACTACAATCTGTTTCGCTACTACGACGCGGACGCCGGGCGATTCATCAACCAGGATCCCATCGGACTGACCGGCGGGGAAAATACTTATCGCTATGCCGACAATCCAATCAACTGGATTGATCCACTCGGATTGACAGGCCGGTGTGGAACCAAGGCGCCAAGGAAGGTCACAGATGCGACACCCGGCAAGACCACGGTAATCGGCCGTGTACGGGACCTGCAAAAGCTCGGGCCGGACGAACAGTCACTGCTTGAGCGCTTGCCCAACCGCGGCAACCCCAGAGCGAACTGGCGTCAGAACGCCGGCGTCCTGCGCAAGGAAATGCGGCGCGGAAGGGCTATCCGCGATGCATCGCCGGGCGATACGGCGGGCCAGTTCCTCAACGCCGAGCGCAATCTGTTGATGGATCGTGGCTGGACCTTCGATCCGCAGACCAACTTCTGGATGCCTCCGCAGCCATGACCCGCAGCGCTCCGATAGAACCGGATCGATCCCGACTGCGCTTTGCGCAAAAGGTGCTGGAATCATTCATGTTCCTTACCGACGAGGGATATGCGGCAGTGGACCAATTACCGACTTTGGTGCGATTTCGGAAGGGGGATGTCGAAGTCGATATCTACCACGGGCGTCAGTCCTACGAAATTGGGGGGGGAATTTCCGTCGCTGGAACGCGCTACTCGATTTCCGAGCTCATGCGCGTGAGCGACCCCGAAGCGGCGGCTCGCTATCGTAACGCGGCGGCAACAACTCCCGAGGCCGTCACGGCCGCACTGACAGCATTGAGCGCTTTGCTGCGACCATACTGTCTGGCGGCCTCGAGAGGCGACCCGCAGTTCTTTTCCAGGCTGGAAAATCAGCGCAAGCAGTGGGCGGAACAATTGGCCCTCGATGTACTGGCGCGTCAGCTGCGCCCGCAGGCAGAAGACGCCTTTCGTCGCGGCGACTACCCGAAGGCGGCCGAGTTGTATGGCCGTATCCGGCAATGCCTTAGTCCCGCCGAGGCCAAAAAGCTTGCACTGGCCGAGAAACGCAGCAAGGCTTGAACCCGAAAACCTGCCGCGTGGACTAGGCAGTGCCTGACACCCGTGCCGGCGTGCATTGCGTTCGCGTAATTTTGCGGACTTGGGACGGGCGCGCTGGCATGGACCCGTAGTCAGCCGCAACAGGCCTTGGGTCAATGGTCCAACCTGCATTCCCCCGGTCGACCGCTTTGAAGGCTGAATCAAGCCCTGAAATGCTTGATTTTCCATTGCCTTGGCGAGCGCACCTTGCGGGGAAGCCAGCCGGCTCACGCACTGCTGAAGTCGGGCCAGATCTGGTCGGGTGCTTGGAGCGGCAGCGTTGGAAACCAGGTTTGCGTTCGCAAAGATTCGCAAGCAGCACATCCATCACGGCGGCACGCGGCCGCGTCCGCAGCGCAGTCCAAAGCGGCCTTTCCGACTATGACGCAGGGCAATCGATACTGCGCAATACAGGGTGCGTGGGCATGGCGGCTCCGCCAGGAGGGCGTATTCAGTCCAGGTTCCGCGGCGCATCCGCTCAAGCCGCTCACGCAGCCGAAACCCGCGCGCGCATCCGGGTTCAAGCCCGGAGGTAGGCACGGCGCGGCCGCGCTTCCAATCCTGTGCCACCGAGCCGGCGTCCGCTGCCACGCCGCCCACGGCGGCCATGTCGTAGCGGCCGCAACGACCGGGCCCGAACGTCATCACGCAGCCGCAGTCGCGGAAAATTTGCCCGGTGTCCTCCACATCCATGCGAGAAGCCTAAGGTCCCTGTCCACACAGGCGCTGCTTGTGCGAAAATGGCCCTTCCCCATTTGGCCCTAAGCTGCCCTTGCCTGGTCCCGGCGTGCAGCGGCGCGCCAAGCGTGACGAAACGTTTGCAAACCTGGAGAACCCATTTGCTGGTCCGACAGCAAGCCTACGCCGTGAAATTTTTGCCGCGCCCGCAAAGCTCGTGCCGGGCGGCCGGCTAGACACGGGGCTGCCATGTTTCAATCTGCGTTAGGCCGATCCGTAGCCATCCTGAATAGCGATTTCCTTGCCCTGGTATTGGTCAAGGACCGCCACATCGTGTGGGGCAACCGCGCATTTCACGAGGCGTTCGGCTACGACGCGGACGAACTGATCAACCAGCCTACCCGGCGCCTGTTTCCCGACGAACAGAGCTGGAGCGCTTTCGGACTGGCCGCCTACGCGGCCATCAATCAGGACGGCTGTTACCACACCGAACTGGCGCAAATGCGCAAGGACGGCCGCATCGGCTGGTTCGAATTCAGCGTGTCCCGCCTCGACGGTCAGCCCGACGTTTATGTCGCGACCATCATCGATAGAACGTCGCGGCGCGAGGCGATGCAACAGCTGGCGCTGCAAGCGGACATACTTGCGGCCATCAGCGACGCCGTGAACGTCGTATCGACAGACGGAATCATCCGCTATACCAATCGTGCCTGCGAAACCATGTTCGGCTATGGCGCGGGCGAACTGCTCGGCCG
>JAEUNN010000599.1 GCA_016791085.1 Rhodocyclaceae bacterium
CAGCGTGAGCAGGGCGTTAAGGATCGCGCTATTGGCCTTGAACACTTCGTCTATGAACGCGATGCCGGCCTGCGGCAAAAAGCCGGCGGTCTGGCGTTCGTAGCGGTCCTGTTCCAGGGCGGCGATGGATAGCGGCCCGAACAGTTCTTCCGGCACGGTAAAGCGCGTGAGCAGGCGCTCGAAATACGGCGCGTCCGGAAATACGCGGTGCAGGCGGCGCGCCAGTTCGCTCTTGGCGGTGCCGGGTGGCCCGATGAGCAGCGTATGTTCGCCGGCCAGGCCGGCCAGCAAGGTCAGGCGCACCGCATCGCGGCGTTCGACCAGACCGGTTTCCAGTGTTTCGCAGATGGCGCGCAGGCGCGTGGCGATCGTAGGGGTGGCAAGTTTCATGCGCGCATGATACTGCGCAGGCCGCGCACCGGACTTGACTTCGCACAAGATTGCCGGTGCCGGCCCGCATGGATGCTGGCGCCGGACGGCGGGCGAAAAAAAAGCGGACCGCAAGGTCCGCTTTTTTCAGGGGCAGAGGCTCAGGCCGCGTAACTGCGCAGGCGCAGGGAAAATTCCTCGAGCTGGCGGATGCCGCTTTGCTCGGCACGCGTACACCAGTCCTGCAGGCGTGCCACGAGCTGTTCGCGCGTGTCGCTGGACCGCGCCCACAGTGCGGACAATTCGTGACGCATGGTGACCACCTTGGCCAGACGCTCGTGCCGCTGCAGCAGGGTTTGCACCTGGGCCTGCTGGGACTGCGGCAGACCGTCCGTGTCTTCACGCGTGAACCAGTGCTTGCAGCGCTTGAGCGCCTGCGATTCGCTGGTTTGACGTTCCTGTTGCAGGCGTGCCAGTTCTTCCTTGTAAATGGCCTTGAGCGAAGCCATGTAGCGGGTCATGACGTCATAGCGATGCGTGATGACCGCCTGCAGCGTGTCGAAATCGACCACCCGCTTGCCGTCCGCGAAACGCGGCTGCGGGATGGTTTTTTTGGCTTTCGCGAGGCCCAGCATTTCGAGCATGCGGATATACATCCAGCCGATGTCGAACTCGTACCACTTGGACGACAGTTTGGCCGAGGTGGCGAAAGCGTGGTGATTGTTGTGCAGTTCTTCGCCGCCGATCAGGATGCCCCAGGGCAGGATGTTGGTTGCAGCGTCGGCACAGTTGTAGTTGCGGTAGCCCCAGAAGTGGCCGACGCCATTGATTACGCCGGCGGCCCAGAACGGGATCCAGACCATCTGCACGCCCCAGATGAGCAGTCCGGGCACGGCGCCGAACAGCAGCAGGTCGATGAGCAGCATGACCAGAATGCCGTACTTGTTGCCGGGCGTGTAAATGTTGCGCTCGAGCCAGTCATCCGGCGTGCCGTGACCGTAACGCTGCATCGTTTCCGGATTGCGCGATTCTTTCACGTAGAGGAACACGCCGCCCCACAAAACCCGGTTCAGGCCCAGGATTTGCGGGCTGTGCGGGTCTTCGGCGGTTTCGCACTTGGCATGGTGCTTGCGGTGTATGGAGGCCCACTCTTTGGTGATCATGCCGGTGGTGAGCCACAGCCAGAAGCGGAAAAAATGGCTGGGCAGCGCATGCAGATCGAGCGCGCGATGGGCCTGGTGACGATGCAGGAAAATGGTAACCGAGGCGATCGTAATGTGGGTAAGGCCGAGCGCCACCAGCACGTAACCCCACCAGGGCAGATCAAATACGCCGGACATGAGCATTGAGGGAAAACTCCATTATTTGGATATGAAAAACCTCACAATTTTAGTGGATTAGCCAGTATATCGCAAGCAATTCCGGAAAAAATGTTGCGGTGCAGCATGGGGCGTCCGCATCAATGCAACACCTCCTCCATGGCCGTTTTTTCCAGCCGCGCGGTATTGGCGGCGGCGCGCACCATGAGCCGCAGCCGGCGCGCCAGCAGGCGCCCGGCGTCGAGCGGATCGGGCGCGTTCGCAAGCTCCGCGGCGGCGTTCGCATCGGCCGGCGCGTCGCGGCCGGAGCCGGACAGTTCGCCCGCGATGGCGATGCGCGCGCGTTCCAGCATGGTTTCCAGTTCGCGCGCGGCGATGCGGTCGGTCAGGTCCAGGCGCGCGGCGTGGATGGACGCCAGTTGCGCGCCCAGTTCGTAATTGGCGGCGAGCAGGCGCGGCAAGGTTTTTTCCGCGCGGCGGCGGCTTGCCGGTTCGTCCAGCATGCGCCGGTAGCTGCCGGTGACCAGCGCGATCGCATCCTGAAAGCGCTTGCGCGCGAGGCGGTAGCTGTGGTCGGAGGCGCGCGGATCGAGCGCGCGCTGCGCGAATTCCGCGCTGGTGGCGGCCAGATCGCGCAGCAGCGCGGCCATGCTGCGGTATTCCCACCACGGCAGCAGGTAGCTGAACAAGGTGGCCAGAGCGGCGCCGACGAAAGTATCGAGTATGCGCGCTTCGATCAGATGCTGTTCTGCCGGTGCCAGTTCGTGCAGCAGCATGAATGCCAGCACGCAGCCGCTAGTCGAGGCGATGCGGTAATTTTGCGTTGCGAAGGTGTGCGTGACGGCCACCGACAGAAACAGCACGCTCAGGATGGCTGCGCGCCCCGGCGCAAAGTGCAGCAGCACGGCGGCGATCAGGCAGCCGCTCAGGTTGCCGATCACGCGGTCCATGCGCCGTGCGCGCGTCTGGCTGAAATTCGCGCGCATGACCACGGCGGTGGTCAGCAGGATCCAGTTGCCGTGGTCGGAAAACGGCAGTAGCGGCGCCAGCAGATAGCCGCAAAGGATGGCCGCGGCGAGCCGCAGCGCGTAGCGGAAGGTTGGCGAGGACGGGCGCAACTGACCGATCAGCAGACTGGGACGATAGGTGCCGCGGCTCACGAAAGCGCCCAGCCGGTGTTGCCGCAGCGCCGCGTCGGCGTGATCGGGCGCGGTCAGGACGGTGCGCAGCTGCGCCAGCGCGGCCGCCGCGCGGCGCACTTTGGAATAGGCCGACGCCAGCGCCATGCGCGCATCCAAGGGTTCGCCGCCCTGGCCGGCGGCCGGCAGCAGTTCCGCCGGGTCCAGTGCGCGGGCCGCCTGTCCGTCTTCGCTGCGGCCGTGTTTGAGCACTTCCAGGCCCAGGCGGTCCAGCTCGTCGGCACTGTCCAGACAAAACCGCGCCAGCGGTTCGAGGAGGCCGCGCGCGGAATAATGCGCCCGCAATACGTCGTAGTCGGTATGCGTGGTGAGCACGCGTTCGTAGAGGTCGATGAAGGCGACCATGGCCGCCGCCAGGTGCCGGCGCTCGGTTCCGCGCACGCGGCGGAACAGGATGTCGCGCGCGATCTGGAATTTTTCCGACATGACCGACTGCTGCGCGACCAATTGCGCGTAACAGCGGTCAAGTTCCGTGCCGGGGTCGTAGAACGCGGCTTTGGCGCGCAAATAGGCGCCGAACTCGAGCAGGCACTCGCCCAGCACCTGTTGCCGCGTCAGGCGGTCGGTAAGCCGCGCGGCGGTGACGCCAAATGCCAGGTAGCCGAGGCCGCCGGCCACGAAGCCGGCGCTGTGGTGAAGTGCCACGCGCAGTTCGGCGATGGACTGTTCCATCGTGACCAGCGCCGCCAGCAGGGTCGCGAACGACAAGGGCATGGCGCGTCGGCCATAGGCGGTGAGCATGGCCGACACGAACGCGACGACCGTCACGCCGACGCCGAGCAGCAACGGGTGGGCCGAAATCAGCGCGGTGGCGAAAGCCGACAGGCTGGTGCAGACCAGGGCCAGCGCAAGTTCGATGAATTTGTGCCCGCTGGGTGCGGGCGTGTCGCACAGGCTCACACACAGTGCGCCCAGCACGGAGGCCGGCGCCAGCGCTCCGAGCGTGTATTGCGCGCCGACCCAAACCAGAAACAGCCCCAGCGCCACCGTGGCGCCGCTGAACAAATACTGGCCGTACAGCTGGCGTGCCGCCGACGCGGGCAGTTTGAAGCGCAAGGGACGCGGTTTCCGGTTGGGCGCGGTGGTTGGGCGCGCGGGCGGCCCGACGGCGGCCCGGGTGGTGCAGGCGCTCTGTGGGGCCGTCGTGCGGCCCGGCCGGCACAAAATGGGCCTGGATCAGGGCCGCAGGCCGGCCTGCCGGGGCATTGCCGGCCCGGCCGCGCCGCAACGCCGGGTGCCGGGTGCCGGGCCCGGCGCGTCCGCGCGTACGCTCAGCCGGCGAAATTCGCGGCGGCGAAATCCCAGTTCGCGAGCGAAGCCAGGAAAGCCGCGACGAAATCCGGACGGCGATTGCGGAAGTCGATGTAATAGGCGTGTTCCCACACGTCCACGGTGAGCAGCG
>JAEUNN010000615.1 GCA_016791085.1 Rhodocyclaceae bacterium
CCGCACTGGCCACCGTGGTGGGCGTGCTGATCGAAGTGCCGCTCATGCTGTTCGTGGTGCGCGTGGTAAATCGCAGCCGCGACTGGTACCGGGCGGGCGTCGCGCGCGCGTGATGCGCGCCTGCCGGCGGGCCTAACGTCGTTTCAGCCGTGCCGGGGCAGGCATGCGCTGGTTCGCTGAACCGGATGCACCGCACGAGTAAGGCTTGCCCGGCCGCGACGGATTACCCTCCCCCGTTCGCCCTGAGCCGGTCGAAGGACGTTCGCAAGGCAACGCCGGTGCTGCATGCAAGGCCACCCGCGGCAAATCCGTTCGACAAGCTCACCGCGAACTGATTTGCCGGGAAGCGTGGGGCACGTTGAGGAAAATCCCCAAGGCCTGACCGCCGCAATGCACACCCCGGCGTCTGCCGCGATCCATCGGCCCCGGGTCCGGCGCAGCCAAATTGGCGTTCGATGCCGGTGCGATTTCAACCTTGCGGTGGACTAACATGACCGCCTGGACCCGAAAGCTAACGCGATGGAACAGTTACGCATACCCGCCGTGTATATGCGCGGCGGCACCAGCAAAGGCGTGTTTTTCCGCGCCACGGACCTGCCCGCCGACCTCGCCCTGCGCGAGCGCGTGTTGCTGCGCGTGATAGGCAGCCCGGACCGCTACGGCAAACACATGGACGGCATGGGCGGCGCCACCTCGAGCACCAGCAAGGTGGTGATCGTCGATCGCTCGGCGCGCCACGACTGCGACGTGGATTATCTGTTCGGCCAGGTCGCGATCGACCGGCCCGCCATAGACTGGTCCGGCAACTGCGGCAATCTGACCGCCGCGGTCGGGCCGTTCGCGATCGCATCCGGCCTGGTCGCGGCGCCCGCGGACGGGATGGCCACGGTGCGCATCTGGCAAGCCAATATCGGCCGCAAAATTCTGGCGCAGGTGCCCATGCAGGACGGCGCGGTGCAGGAAATCGGCGCTTTCGAACTGGATGGCGTGGCCTTCCCGGCCGCCGAAATCAAACTCGAATTTATCGACCCGGCCGCCGAACAAGGCAGCACCGGCGGGGCCATGTTTCCGACCGGGGCGGCGGCCGAACTGCTGGAGGTGCCGGACCTGGGGACACTGGAAGCCACCCTCATCAATGCCGGCAATCCGACCATATTCATGGCCGCCGGGGCGCTCGGGCTCACGGGCTGCGAACTGCCGGCCGCGGTCAATGGCGACGCGGCGCTGCTTGCGCGCGCCGAGGCGAT
>JAEUNN010000628.1 GCA_016791085.1 Rhodocyclaceae bacterium
GACCGGCGTGTCCGGCACGGCCCGCACCACGGCTTCCAGGATGCGCGTGGCGAGCGTTTCGTCCTGCATGAGTGCCGAGCCCGCATAGACGTTGCAGACCTTCTTGGCCGGGCAGCCCATGTTGATATCTATGATCTGGGCGCCGCGCTCGACGTTGTAGCGTGCCGCTTCCGCCATCATGGCCGGGTCGGCGCCGGCGATCTGCACGGAAATCGGTGCCACTTCGCCGGTGTGATTGGCCCGCCGCAAGGTTTTTGCGGAGCCGTACAGCAGGGAATTCGAGGTGACCATTTCGCTTACTGCCAGACCGGCCCCCATCTTTTTGCAGAGCTGGCGGAAAGGGCGATCCGTGACGCCGGCCATGGGCGCCACGAACAGATTGTTGCGCAGGCGAAAGCCGGCAAATTCCATAGCGGGGAGGAGGGAACCGCAGTCGAAAAGGCGCGTAATTCTACCGGAGCGGGAGGTTTCGCGAAAGCGTAACGACATGCCGGCAGGCGCCGGCCAGTGTTACGGCCAGGCGCGCGCGCCGAACAGCATGCGCCGTGCGAGCATGTGACGCACCGGCGGGCACAGATCGAGCGCCAGCAATCCCAGTCCGCGCGCGTGGCGGGCGGCCGGCAGGTCCAGGTCGAACAGGCGCACCAGGCCGTCGGTGAAGCCGATCGCGCCGGCCCGATCCAGCCGGCGTGCGGCGGCATGCTGCGCGAGGCTGGCGGATACGTCGGCCATGCCGCCGGTGCGCAGGCGGTCGGCCAGTTCGATCACGTCGCGCAGCGCCAGGTTGTAGCCCTGGCCGGCGACCGGGTGCAAAGTTTGTGCGGCATTGCCCAGCCACACGCGGTGCCCTTCGACGGCGCGTGCGCGCACCCGCAGCACCAGCGGAAACGCCGCGCGCGGGCCGATCCGCGAGAACTGCACGCGCCCGCCCATTGCCGCGCCCAGGCGCGCCGCAAAGGCCGCCTCGTCCAGCGCCATGACCGCCTCCAGCTGGTCCGCCGGGCAGGTGTAGATGGCGCAGTAGTCGCGGCCAAACGGCAATAGCGCGAGCGGCCCGTGCGCGGTGAAGCGTTCATAGGCCAGGCCGCGCGTGGCGGCGGCCGGGGTGGCGATGGCGAGCACGGCGTGCTGGGCGTAGTCGCGCTCGCGCACGGCTTCCTTGCCGCCGGCATCGACGCCGCCTTCGCACAGCGCGACCAGGCGCGCATGCACGCGCGCGCTCTGCCCGCCGGCCAGCAGTTCGGCGCTGCAGCCCTCGTCCTGCTCGGTGCATTGTTCGAGGCGCGTGCCATGGCGCACCACGACACCGGTCCTGGCCAGCGCGTCAGCCAGGGCCTCGGCCAGCTTGCCGGCGGCGACCACGTAACCCAGGGCCGTCAGGCCGTAATCGGCGGCCGCCAGCAGGCTGCGCCCCAGCGTGCCGGACTGCGATACATGTATGCGCTCTATGGGCGTGACCGGCAATTGCGGCCATACGCCCAGGCGTTCCAGTATTTGCCGCGAGCCGTGCGACAAGGCCAGGATGCGCCGGTCCTGCGCCGCTGCGCCGGCGGGGCGCGCATCGACCATGGTGACATCGAGCCCGCTGTCGGCCAGCGCCAGGCCGAATGCCAGGCCGGCCGGGCCGGCACCGGCGATCAGCACGTCGGTCGCCGTCATGCGGCCTCCCGCGCGCGGGCCATGAGCGCTTCGATGTCGGCGATGGTTTTGGGCGCCGCCGCGGTCAGAATTTCGTTGGCCCCGGCGCGCACCACCACGTCGTCCTCGATGCGCACGCCGATGTTCCAGAACGCCTGCGGCACGTCCTCGGCCGGGCGCACGTAACAGCCGGGCTCGACCGTGAGCACCATGCCCGGTTCGAGCTTGCGCCAGGTTTCGGCGCGCTTGTATTCGCCCGCGTCATGCACGTCCATGCCCAGCCAGTGGCCGGTGCGGTGCATGTAGAAGCGCTTGTAGCTGCCGCTTTCCATGACGGATTC
>JAEUNN010000661.1 GCA_016791085.1 Rhodocyclaceae bacterium
GAGGCGCCGCTCATCGTGTTCGGCGCGTTCGATCGCCACAATCTGGGCGATATTTTGCTCGGGCATATGGCGGCGCGTGAGGCGGCGCCGCGCAAGGTGGTGTTCGCCGGGCTGGCCGGGCGCGACTTGCGGGTTTATGGCGGCATGCGGGTCGTGCCGCTGCGCGCCCTGGCGCGCGCGTGGCCGCGGCGCTATCGCGGGGCGCCGGCCGATGTGCTGGTGGCGGGCGGTGAACTGATCACCACCACGGCCTGGGAAGCCGCGATCATGCTGGAGCCGCCCGAACTTGCCAATGCGCTGTGCGGCGCGTTCGGCGCGAATGCCGCGAGCCGTGCGGCCTGGGCGCGCGAGCGCCTGGGCGTGGCGGCGGGTTTGCCGTATTTGCCCGAGCGCGCGCCGTTCGGCGTGGGCGGGGTCTGGCAGGCGCGTGCCTTGGGCGGCGTGCGTCTCGCCGAGCTGGATGGCGGCCTGCAGCGCGAGGCGGCGCAGTCCCTGGGTGCGTTCGACGGCGTGTCGGTGCGCGACCGCGCCACGCAGGCCGCGCTGGCGGCCCTGGGCGTGTCGGCGCGGCTGGAGGCGGACCCGGTTACGCGGCTGCTGGAGCATTTCGGCGCGCGCATCGCGGGGCGGCGCCGGCACGGGCCGGCCGCGCTGCTGGCGCGTGCCTGTCCGCGTGGCTATGTGGCGGTGCAGTTCGCCGCGCAATATGGCGACGACGCGAATATCGCGCGCATTGCCGCGAACGCGGCAGCGGCGGCCAGGCAGGCCGGCGTGCGCGACGTGGTGTTTTTCCGTGCCGGGCTGGCGCCCTGGCACGATGACGTGGCGCCTTACCGGCACTGCGCGCAGTGCGTCGAGGGGCTGGCGGTGCAGATATTCGATGCGGCGGACGTGTGGGATATTTGCGCGCTCATCGCGGGCAGCCGGGCCTGCTGCACCACCAGTCTGCATGTGACTATCGTGGCGCGCGGGTGTGGCCTGCCGGTTTTGCTGCTGGACGGCGGTACGGACGCCAAACTTGCGGCCTGGGCCGATGCCTGGGGCTGAGCGGGGCGGGCGGCGCTGCGCGGGGGCTGGCGGATGGCAGGCGGCGGTGGTGTTTTAGGCTGGCTCGCAATGTAACGACCCCGTGCCGCAGGGTTGGCGAGTGCCACAAGTGTAGGGCCGGCAATTGCCCGGTCGCTGAAAGGGGGGGACGCGGCAAAATGCCCCGTCCGGCGGTGGGGGGCGCGAGGCACCGCGGCTGCGCTGCCAACACGCCCCGGCGGCAAATCCGTTCATGGTTCCACAGGCTCACCACGAACGGATTTGCCGGGTGGTGCGGACTGGGCGTTGCGGCGACTCTTTGTGCGGGACGGGGTGTTTACCAAGTCCCGAACGTTTGGGGAGTGCCACGAGCGGAGGGCTGGCAATTGCGCGATCGCAGCGATGGTGCGGGACCAGCAATTGCCCGGTCGCTGCAAATGCTGCGCACGGGGCAAAATTCCCCGTCCGGCGCTGCTGCCTGCGCGGGGCGCGCCGGCCGCGCGGGGCGGGCGGCTAGGCGCCTGAAGCTTCGGGAGGTCAGGCCGCGAACACGAATTCGTGCATCACGTAGCGGTTTTTGCCGGTGGTTTTGGCGGCGTAGAGCGCGTCGTCGGCGTGTTGCAGCAGTTGTTCGGCGTCGTCGCCGTCGCGCGGGAATATGGTGATGCCCACGCTTACCGTGACCTGGCCGGTCTTGCCGTTCAAATCGTAACTTTCGGCCAGGGTGTTGATGATTTTTTGCGCGACCTGTTTGGCTTCGCCTTCGTGCTGCAGGTCGGGCAGGGCCACCACGAATTCGTCGCCGCCCAGGCGCGCGACGAAATCGGAGGCGCGCAAACAGTCGCGCAGGCGTTTGGATGCGATGCGCAGCAAGGCGTCGCCGGCGTCGTGGCCCAGGGTGTCGTTCACCGTCTTGAAGCCGTCCAGGTCCAGGAACAACAGCGCGGCCTGGCGCTTCTTGCGCTGCGCGAGGTCCAGCGCGGCATTGAAGGCCTGCTCGAAAAAGCGCCGGTTGGGCAGTCCGGTCAGGGGGTCGTGGTTGGCCAGTTCGCGCAGCCGGCGGCTCGACAGGTCGTAGTAGCGCAGCGCGCGATGTATGGTGTAGGCGAGCGTGGCCAGCACCATGATCATCAGCGCGCCCAGCGCCAGCACCACCCGGAACACGCGGTCGGAGGCATGGTCGCGTTCGCTCGTGTGCTGGGTGAGCAGTTGGTCCTCGTCGCCTATCAT
Organism: Rhodocyclaceae bacterium; assembly: GCA_016791085.1. Lineage (GTDB taxonomy): Bacteria > Pseudomonadota > Gammaproteobacteria > Burkholderiales > Rhodocyclaceae > JAEUNM01. The sequence goes on from JAEUNN010000661.1 coordinate 2,257, forward strand.
GCGGCCGATGCGGCTGCGGATTTCGTCCATTTTCCGCTTGCCTTCGCCGCTTAGCACCAGCGCCGCGGCGGCGCCGAAACCTTGCGCACGGCGCACCTCCACCTGCTGGCTGGAAATGCGCAGCTTTTCGTCCATGTGCGGCTGCAGGTCGCGCAACTGCGCGGCGCGCGAATTGTCCTCGCGCGTCAGGGTGCGCAGCAAATCCACGTCGCCGGAAAGGTCGTGCAGGGCGGCGCGATAGGGTTCGAGAAATTCTTCGCGTCCGGTAATGACATAGCCGCGCGAGCCGGATTCGGCTTCGATCAGATGCGCGAGCAGGCGCTCCAGCGCGGCCGTGACGGCGTGGGCGTGCGCCACCCGGTGCAGGCTGTCGCGCGCGGACTCGACCTGTTTTACCCACTGCCAGGACACCACGGCGGTGGCCGACAGCAACAGCACGAAACCGCCCGCGACGATGCTGCGGCGGCTCAGGAATTTGGCCGGCCGCACCTGTTCGGTAAGCATCGAGGCGTGGGCGGCTCCAGCTTGTGTCATGAAGGTTCCGATTTGATTTGTTGGCTGTGCCGGCCGGTCCCGGCGCTCGCGACCGGGACGCGGCGTTTGCACTGCTGCGGGGCAGAAGCGTAACCGAGCCGCGCCTTGCCAGCAAGGGCGGCATGGCCATGCTTGAGGGGCGTTTCCAACACAGTGTGCAAAGTTTGACAAATGGCCAAAATACGCCGGCGACGGGCTGTGCCGGCAGGGCATCAGAACATGCCGTAGGCGATGCCGGCGGCCAGCGTGGCGCCCAGTTCGCGGCAGCGTTCCAGGTCCGCCGGCGTGATTTCCTTGCGCACGATCAGGGGTTCGGCCACCTTGCGCCAGCCGTAGCCCAGGGCGATGCGGTCGATTTCGCGCACCGCGCCGCGGCCGTCATTGCCGCAACTTACGAATACCGCGTAAGGCAGGCCCAGGGTGCGGCCTTCGGCCGGGTAGTAGGTGCGGTCGAAAAAGTCCTTCATCATGCCGGACATGTAGCCGAAATTTTCCGGCGTGCCGAGCAGCAGGCCTTGCGCTGCGAGCAGGTCGTCGATGCCGCAGTGCGCGGCAAGTTTGAGCACGGTTTCGGTTTCGTCGATTTCGCAGGCGCCGGCATGGACGGCAGCGGCCAGCCGGCCGGTATTGCCGCTTTGCGTGTGGTAGGCGATGAGCAGGCGCCGGCGCGGCGCGGTCCCGGTCATGGCGCGGGCTGCGGCTGCGGCGGCGGCGCGGCGGCACCGGCCTGGGCGGCACGGAATTCGGCCAGCCGGGCGTGCTGGTCGTCCAGCGCGCGCTCGAAAGCCAGCAGGCGGTGTTTGTGGGGGGCGGCGCGCGCTTCCAGCACGGCATTGAATCCGGCGCCGCTATAGATGCGGCGGGCCGCCGCAAACATGGGCCAGGCCGGAAATGCCGCAAGCGCCGCCGG
>JAEUNN010000683.1 GCA_016791085.1 Rhodocyclaceae bacterium
CTGCCGCTGGTCGGCACCAAACAATGCGTCGCACTGGTACGGGAATATACGAATGCGCCGGCCACCGCGAAATGGACCGAAGGCAAGGCCGTCAAAGGCAATCTGATCCTCAAGAAGGGTACCGTGATCGCAACCTTCGAAAACGGCAAGTACCCGAGCAATTCGACCGGAAACCACGCGGCCTTCTATATTGGTCAGGACACAACCGGCATTACGGTGGTAGACCAGTGGTCCACCAGCGGCACCATACGCAAGAGGCTGCTGCGCTTTCGCGGCAAGGACAAGCAAGGGAAATACCATTCCCCGAGCAATAACGGGGATGCGTTTTCGGTCGTGGAATAGTCATGCGCGTACTCGCCAGAACCTGTTTGTTGCCTGCGCTGGCCCTGCTGGCCTGCAGCCACGCCGCCGGCAAGCCCGAAGAACAAATCGCCTGTCCGCAAAAACTTGCCGCCACACAAGAACTGAACGGCAAGGCGCCGGACGGCTGGTCGGTATACGCAAGCCGCAAGGAACATCCATTCACGAGCGTTTCGTTCTTTTCCGGGGCGCCGGACGAAGAGGCCTTGCTGGCACCGTCAAAAGAAGAAAAGAAAGGCAAAACCATCATCGCGACCTGGCATTTCGCGAATGGCAACGAAACTTATTGGGTGGCCTGCGGCTATGCCGGAACCGGCGTGGTACTGGCGCGCGCCCTGAGCAAAACTGTAGATGCCTGCACGGTCGAGTATGATGCCCGGTTCGCCACGCCGGTGGTCATGAACTGGTCCTGCCGGGCCGCAAAAGCCAGATAGGCTGCCGGCACGCCGGTTGGTCTGCAGTTTGGCGCCGGGGCTGCAGCCGGCCGCGGGAGTGCAGGACCCGCAGGCATGGGAATCGAGCCGGTGGCGCGCGTTGCGGCGGCCGCGCGCCGCATGCCAACCAATGAGGATAATCCATGAAAAACATGATTATTTGTTGCGACGGCACCTGGAACACCCCGGGCGAACAGGAACACGGCGTACCTACCCCGACCAACGTGGTCCGGCTGTACAACGCCGTGGCCACGCACGACGGCGCAGGCACGCCGCAGCACCGCTACTATCATCCGGGCGTGGGCACCGGTAAATCGTGGTGGGACAAAACGATAGGCGGCGGCACCGGCAAAGGCCTGGAAGCCAACATCAAAAGCGCTTACCGCGACCTGTGCGACCACTATGAACCGGGCGACAACATTTACCTGTTCGGCTTCAGCCGCGGCGCCTACACGGTGCGCAGCCTGTGCGGCTTCATCGCCTGCTGCGGGCTGCTCAAATGCGCGGCGCTGCCCGCCGCCAGCGACATTTGGGGCAGCATAGACCGGCTGTTCCAGGCCGGCTACCGGCGCAAAAGCGAAACGCGCGACGATTGGGACCAAGCCGGGCTGATGTTCCACAACGCGGCCGGCACATCCATACCGATAAGATTTCTGGGCGTGTGGGACACCGTGGGTGCGCTGGGCATACCGGACGACCTGGCGCTGCTTAACCTGATCGACAATCTGCACGATTTCACTTTCCACGACACCGGCCTCGGCGCCGCGATACAAAGCGCGCGCCATGCGGTCGCCCTGGATGAAATGCGCGCGAGCTTCCAGCCCACGCTATGGAATGCCGGCGCGGACCGTGACGCCCGCGAAATATGGTTCCCCGGCGCGCATTCGGACGTGGGCGGCGGCTATGCGGAAACCGGTCTGTCCGACGGCGCCCTGCTGTGGATGATGGAGGAAGCGCAGCGCTGCGGCCTGGCGTTCAATCCCGCCATCGCCGCCCAGGTGCGACCGGACCCGCTGGGCGTGCTGCACGATTCCTGCCAGGGCGTGTTCGCCGCACTGCCCACACAGCCGCGCGGCAGCCCGCGGCTTGCCGGCGCCGGGCCGTTCCACGCCTCGGCGCTGGCGCGCCAGGCCACGCCGCCCATCCATCAGGGCGCCTACCGGCAAGAAGTGCTTTTGCCGCCCGGCGGCACGCTCAGGCTGGACATTTTTTCCGCCCAAACCTGGAACCCGAGCGGGCTATGGCTGGAAGCCGGACGCAGCTATCGCTTCACGGCCACCGGCGAATGGCTGGACAGCAGCATACGTTGCGGGCCGGGCGGCACCGACGACGGCAATTTCCAGCTCGGCGAAATCGCCCAGTTGGCAGGCAGCGCCTTGGGCAAGGTGGAAGGCCTGTGGAAAAAGCTCAGCGGCAATCAGGCGGCCGATTTCCGCTTTACGCGGCGGCACGAAAACATGCCCTGGTTCTGCCTGGTCGGCGCCATCGCCAATGGCAGCGGCGTCGATGCGAAAGGCCATACGCTCGCGCACGAAACTTTCGAGATCGGCGCGGGCTGCACCTACACGCCGGCAAAATCGGGCTATTTCCACGCCTACGCCAACGACGCCTGGAACTGTTACGGCAATAACCGCGGCCGCGTGTCGCTCTGCATCGAGGGCTGAACCGTTCCGGACCTGCCGGCCGTGCGGCAACACCAGGCTTGCCGGCAGCGGCACGCCCGGATACACTCGCCGCTCTACCTGGCCGGCGCCGTGCGCCGCGCGCCGCTCCACAAAAAACGAGAAACCCGACCATGCCCGGTTCCCGCAAGTATGACGAGCACGACCCGGCCGACGCCGCGTCGCGCGCGCCTGGCGACGGCATGGTGCTGCATGTCGATCTGCGCCATGTGGTGCATGCGCTGTCCGACGCGCTGGACCTGGTCGGCATCGATGACGTAAACCATGGCAAGCGCGTCGGCACCATGGCGGCCGAATGCGGGCGCGTGCTGGGTCTGGGCGAAGATGACCGCAATTTCCTGTTCGACCTCGGACTGCTGCACGACATAGGCGTATCCTCGACGCGCACGCATCGCCACCTGGTGACGGAATTCGACTGGAAAGGCTCGCAGGCGCATTGCCAGCGCGGCTGCGAATTACTGCAGGGCTTCCAGCCGCTGGCCGCCATGGCCCTGCCGGTACGCTACCACCACACCCGTTGGGACAGCCTGGCCGACAGTGCCGAAGTCGATGGGCGTGTCGCGCTGCAAGCCAATCTGGTGTTCCTGACCGACCGCGTGGACGCGCTCGCCGCGCCGCATTACGCGGCCGGCGTGCTGGGCGCGGCGGCCGACATCCGCGCACAGATCGCTTTGCACGCGGGCAGCTATTTCGCGCCGCATCTGGTGGATGCGTTCGAGCGCGCCTCGGCATCCGAAGCATTCTGGCTGCAACTCGAACCGCGCGGGCTGGGCGCGGTATTGCACGACATGGCGGCACGCCAGGCACCCTATCGCGCCACGCTGCCGCAGTTGCGCCAACTGGCGGAACTGTTCGCGCGCATCGTCGACAGCAAAAGCCGCTACACGGCCGAGCACTCCCAGGGCGTGGCGCGCCTTGCGCGCCATATGGCGGCATGCATGGGCCTGCCGCGCCTGCAATGCGACAAGCTGGAAATCGCCGGCCTGTTGCACGACTTGGGCAAGCTGCGCATTCCGGACGAAATACTCGATAAACCCGGCCCGCTCGACGAGCGCGAACGCCGCATCATGCATACCCACAGTTTTGAAACTTTCCAGATCTTGCGCAACATTCGCGGCCTGGAAGAAATCACTCCGTGGGCCGCCTACCACCACGAAGAACCCGACGGCAGCGGCTACCCGTTTCGCCTGGCCGGTGCACAACTGGCGGTGGAAGCGCGCATTTTGCGCGTGGCCGACATTTTTCAGGCCATGGTGCAGGACCGTCCCTACCGCAAAGGTTTGAACGCGCAGCAAGTGCTGGCATTTTTCGACACGCTGCTGGCCCAGGGCCGCGTTGATGCGCATATCGTGGCGGTGCTGCAGGCCGACCCGGAAGCCGCGATGGCCTGCGCGCTGGGATGCGCAGCACCCGCCTGAGCCGGGTGGTCGGCACGCGCGCCTCAGTTGCACTGCAGTGCGCCTGAAGCGGGCGGCAACGGTCTGCCTCGCACTGCCCTTGCCAGCCCGACATAAACTTGCCGGCGTCGAGGCCGCGGCGGCGCCGACGAGCGCGGCTAAGTTTGTCCTGACACGACCCGCCAACCGCTACAAGGTGAAAGGCAGCGGCTCTTTCCCGTATGCGGCATCCAGCGTGCGGATTTGCGCGAGCAGGTGATTAAGTTCCACGCCCAGCGCTTCGAGCCGCTCGGCCTCCAGTTGGCGCAGCGCTTCGGGCAATATGCCGCGCGCCGGCGAGGGCGAACCGGCAATCGTCGATTGCCCGCGCGCCGTCAGGTGCAGCCGCACCACGCGCTGATCGGAAGCCATGCGCTCGCGGCGCAGCAAGCCGGCCGTTTCGAGCTTATCCACCAGATTGCTGGCGGTGGATTGATGCAAGGCCATGCGCTCGGCCAGTTCGCCCACGCGCAGGCCCGGCATTTCTGCAAGTTCCTGCAACACCCACAACTGTGCGCCGGACAGGCCGGTACGCTTTTCCACCCATTGCGAATGGCGCTGCGCGGCGCGTATCAGGATGCGGAAACGTTGCAATACCTCCAGTGCGGCTTCGCGGGTGGCCGGTTGGACAGGCGTGGCGGATTTTTGCATGGCATACCTCGGGATGCGGCGTACGTGGGCGACAAGGCGACAAAAGCGCATCTGATCGGCATCCTTTTACCATAGTCACAGGCCTTGCGCGCGCTTGCCCGCAGCAATCCTGCGGCGGCCGACAGATTGCGCTGCATTTGTGTGCAATCAGACGCAAATACGGCTCGCAACGAGGACGCTTTTTAGCGTTCTTATCCGACATCCCCGGCACCGCTCCTTACACGCTGTCACTGTGCATGGGTGGGCGTGGAACCGAACGCGTTGCCGCTGGTTTGCCTGCGCGTTGGCTCGCCGCGTCCGATCACGCCGCTGCGGCGGGCAATCCACCGGGCGTTTGCAAGCGGATGTAATTTGTGCCAAAATAATTTGGACAAATTCATTTTATCTACTTGGCAGTATTCCGTACAGCGGTGCTGCCGAAAATACTGCCCGGCTGCTTTCCCGGTCCGCGCCTTGATTGCATCCCGTGTCAGGCAGCCGGCGCCTTTTGCACAAGTGCGGTTACTGGCCCCTCGGCAGCTGCGGTCCTGCCCGTAAGTCGGCGGCGGGTTTGCCGCGCTGCCACACGTGACGTGGCCGCCGCAAATCCCGCCCTCGACGCGGCGCAGGTTGCTCATGCCTCGCCCTGGCGCTCAGCCGGATCGCAGCCCGCAAGCGGCACGATGGCCTGAATCCACAGGCACGTAATGGCGGCAATTGCGGCCGGGCCTGCGAATTTGCCGGGCAAACGCGCCGGCGGACAGTTGGTTCGCGCCCAGAATTTCGAGTCCGGCGCCCGGACCTGCGCCACAGCCACGCCGTAACGGTCAAAGCTGTGGCCTCGCATGCGGGCCCATGGCGCAATGCGGCGCAGCGGCGGATACGGGCAGATGCAGGGGCCCGGCGCCAT